>DATFVA010000001.1:0-5077 GCA_035260565.1 Ignavibacteriaceae bacterium
GCGCTATATCGACCACATAAACAGGAGTATTAACCTGCTGTGCGGGTACTCTCCACCCATAAAAAAGTAACGGCAAGTGTGTATCGTATGGAAACGAAGCTCCGTGGGTTGTCCCTGAATTTTCCATACCCGGAAGTATATTGGGCTTAAATTCAAATTCAACATTTCCTGACCGTTGAGGATTAAAACCATTCAATACATAATTATCCGGAACCCTTCCAGGCGTAAGGTGAGTAAGGTTGTGCCTCACAAAAACCTTTTCAATCTGCGGGAATTCATCTGATAGGTATTCAAAGAAGGTGTCTTCAACATCGGCTGTTTTTAGGTTCTTTTCGGAAAGGATTTTTTTGTTGAAATAAATTTGATTGTTGGAAATGTTTTCAATTAGTTCTGAAGTCCCGAATTTACTCTGAGCAAATGAATCAAGAGAGTCCTTAAGTGCCTGCGAATCAAATCCCCCTGCAGGGATATTCATTTTTTGCAGATACCCTGCTGTTTCTGAAACTGCGTGGTCTGCTGTAAGGAAAAGAATGTAATTCCCTTTTCCCACATTCATATCAAGGGTACTTATGAGTTCTGCTATCTGTCTATCCATTCTTATAAAAGCATCCTGAACTTCAACCGAGTTGGGTCCGTAGGCATGACCTATAAAATCAGTCGATGAAAAACTTATTGCCAGGAAATCGGTATAATCGCTGCTTCCGGGGTTTTCATTTCTTATCAAAGCTTCAGCAAATCTCAAAAGCAGTTCATTGCCGAACGGTGTTGATCTTATCAGATCATATTTTTTATCCAGTACATTTTTAAGAGAATGCGGGAAGCTTGTTTTCCCTTCCGAAAATACATCGTCCTCCCACGGTGCCTCATCAGGATAACTTAAAGAATAATTTTCTTTGGGAAGCAGAAGATCCCAGCTTCCATTAAATAAATCGCTCACATTATTCTGCTGATTAAAATCTATTACCCATTGAGGGAGTGAATTTGTGTAATATGTAGAAGAAATAAATTTGCCCGATTTTGAACTGTACCAGTAAACTTCATCAGGAGTATGCCCTCCGGGAAGAACGGCTGCACGGTCTTTTAATGATATGCTGAAAACCCTGGACTTTCCATTCGTTACTATTTTCATCTGGTCGGATATCGTTGTTGTCATCAGCCGTTTGGGTGAACATTCTCCTTCACTGCCCGTTTCACCTACCGTTCTTACATCTTTATCTTCTACACAGTTAACGTACGTCTTGCTGTGCCTGTCGTACCACGAATTGCTTATTATTCCGTTATAATAAGGAGTTGTCCCGGTGTAAATGGCAGAATGTCCCGGTCCTGTATAGGTTGGGACGTAATCATAATGTGCAAAGGTAAAATTGCTTCCTTCTTTCATTAACTTTTTGAACCCGTCCTCATTGTAAAATTTTTCATACTTGTATAGGTAGTCGTATCTCATCTGGTCGATTACAATCCCTACAACGAGTTTTGGCCTGGTGACTTCCTGCGAATAGGCTGTAAAAACAGAAAAAAGAAATAAAAGGATGATTAAATTTTTAGTACCGCTCATTTTAGGTGCCTCTGGGATTTTCCCTCATATGAAAATGGGATTTTTAGTAAAACCATAGCTATAAATTTAATGAAATACACTCTTAAATTATTAAGAAAAATGTCTTATTTTTGTATAATTAATAATAATACATAATCAGGTGGAGCATTCCGATGAAATTTTTACTTTCTTTGATTTGCATTCTTTTGATAGCAGCAGGAGTACAGGCCCAGACCTACCGGCTGGTAAAAATTTATATCAATGACAGATCTGATATTCAGTATCTGTACCAGGCGGGACTTGAGTTTGACAACGCCTCCTTAACAAAGGAAAATACTTTAAATGTATTCCTTAACGATGAGGAGTTCTCAAAACTTCAGATGACAGGTTTTAATTATGAAGTTTTAATAGATGATTGGGCAGAATACTATAATAACCTTCCTAAATTAACTGAGCAGGAAAAACAGGATTTTATCCGGCAGAGTAAGGAGAATTATAATGTAGACCAGTTCGGTTTCGGGTCTATGGGCGGCTATTATACTCTGGCAGAGGTTACTGCACAGCTCGATTCAATGAGACTTCATTACCCTGACCTCATATCTGTAAAACAGTCAATCGGTACCACCGTAGAAAACAGGCAGATATACATGGTTAAAATTTCTGATAATCCTGATATAAATGAGAATGAACCCCAGGTACTGTTCACAGCTATCCATCACGCACGTGAACCCGAGGGGATGGAACAGCTAATGTATTTTATGTATTACCTGCTGGAAAATTATGAAGCGGACCCTTCGGTTAAATACCTCGTTGATCATCGTGAAATATATTGTATACCTGTTGTTAATCCGGATGGATATGAATATAACCATCAGATGGCTCCTAACGGCGGATATATGTGGAGAAAAAATAAAAAAGATAACGATGGAAACGGAGTGTTCAGCGAATATTATGACGGCGTTGACCTGAACAGGAATTATGGTCCCTATGCTTACTGGAATTCTTCTAACGGCGGATCCAGCACTGACCCCGGATCTGAAACTTACCGCGGAACAGCACCATTTTCAGAATTTGAAGCAGCTGCAATCCGCGATTTTCTTGCAGCACATAATATAAACTGTGAATTGAATTATCACGCATTCGGTGAGGATATGATATATCCGTACGGTGCTATAGATGCGGAAACCCCCGATTCAGTAATATTCAGAGAATTCTCTTCTGATATGACTGCATATAATGGTTATTTAGCGGGCCGGGATGTGCAGACAGTAGGATATTCTACGCGAGGCAATAGTGATGACTATGCATATGACGGAGATACGACTGCAAACCATGGTAAGATTATCGCAATGACGCCTGAAGTGGGAAACAGCAGCGATTATTTCTGGCCCCCGCAGAGCAGAATAATCCCTATCGCTCAGCAAAACCTGATGCCTAATCTTTATTTTACCTGGGTTGCAGGCGAGTTTATTAAACTTGAGCATCCGAATTATGCCCAGCAGTATTTCAACCCGGGCGATGTTGTGGAAATGAGCCCTTCCTTCCGAAATAAAGGCCTTTCCGCCGGAAGCAATATTGAGATAAATCTTAGTTCTCTGAGCGCTTATGCAGCTGTAATTAATGGGACCGCAAATTTCTCATCAATTCCTGCAAGGACCTCAGTTTCGGTGTCCTCATCCTTATCGTTTTCAATAGATGGTTCAGCACCGGTAGAAGAAAACATTAAATTACTGGTTACCGTAAGTACAGATGGAGTGTTAATGTCTAATGATACACTGAATATCATCATTGGTATCCCTACTTACGTTTTTGTGGATTCAACTAATGATCCGAATAACCTATGGACCATTACTGCTACCCCCTCTAACCCTAAATGGGAGGCGACTACAACTTCTTTCGTTTCAGCTCCTAATTCTTATACCGACAGTAAGAATGGTAATTATCTTAGTAACGCAACTGTTACAATGAGCCTTACAAATCCTCTTGATCTGTCTCTTGTATCAAATCCCCGGTTATCTTACTGGACAAAGTGGGATATTGAAACTGATTATGATTATGGCCAGGTGAAGATATCTACTAATGGAGGCTCAAATTGGACTCCGCTTCAGGGAATGTATATGAACCCGGGTACCGGAACTTTTCAGCCGAATGGACAGCCTCTTTATGACGGTGCTCAGTCCGATTGGGTGAAGGAGGAAATCCTGCTCACTCCTTTCAGTCTTACGAATGTTAAATTTCAGTTCCAGCTGAAATCTGACCAATCTCTTAACCGCGATGGCTGGTATCTCGATGATATCGGAGTCATATATTATACACTTATTCCTGTTGAATTGAATTCCTTTACTGTAAATACAGAGGATGAATCTGTTCTCCTGAACTGGCAGACTGCAACAGAAACTAATAATAAGGGATTCGAGATTCAGAGAGCCGCCGGCACTCAGCATAATGCTCAGTTCAAAACAATAGGATTTATCCAGGGGAATGGTACCACAACTGAAATATCCCGTTACAACTTTAACGATAACTCACCACTTCAGGGTAAATCAATATACAGACTGAAACAGATCGATTTTAATGGAACCTTCAGAGTTTATGGACCAATTGAAGTTGATTACCGCGGAGTTACTGAGTATGCGCTCTCTCAAAATTATCCGAACCCGTTTAATCCTTCTACAATTATTAAATATGCAATGCCTCAGGCGGGAAATGTTGAAATTAAAATCTACAATCTTCTCGGGGCGGAAGTTGCAACCCTTGTTAATGAATATAAAGAAGCAGGAAAATATTCAGTTGAATTTTCAACTGAGAACCTTGCAGCCAAAATTGGTTCAGGGGTATATTTCTACTCAATAAAAACCGGCTCATATGTGAAAACCCGGAAAATGATGCTGCTTCGTTAAACATTCGGATATCTCCCTGATTATTTGGAAGAGGCTGTTTAATTCAAACAGCCTCTTTTTTTGTCCTGTAAAATCCTTCCAGCTTAATTTAATTAATACTCAGCTATTCTTTAGACAGCCAGGGGTTAGGTAAAGCAAGCTGAATCCTAATTAAATTAAGCTTAAAGGATTAATGCAACCATCTTTACAGAAAACCAATATCAAGGACTGAAGAAATAGGATTAAAGCGAGAAGATTAACTTGCCATGACTTTTAGAATACGCGGGTGAGGGAGCCTGTTATGCCGTAGTTATAGCGTTGTTTGAGGCCGATTGATGGCCGAAAGAAGGCCGAGAGATGGCCGAAAGAAAATGGAAAAATTGAAGATGAAATGTTACATTTCGTACAAATTTAACATATTTATATATAAAATAAAACCGGGGAAACAAAAACAGCAAGAATATTCCCGACTTAGCCAAATTATGACTCACATCAAAAAAGTTTAGAATCGGATAAAAGAAGGACTTTTTTAAGTAATTTGTCATACTAACCAAAGTAATTCTGCTTAAAAGTGCTGAAAGTCAGAAAGACTAAAACAGGGTCCGGAGTCACGGCTGTTCAGGCAATATATTAACAGAAAGCTTATGGTTGAAAAACATATCGG
>DATFVA010000002.1:0-11988 GCA_035260565.1 Ignavibacteriaceae bacterium
AAGTACAATAGTATCCTGACGACTCACGAAGGCGTTAAAGAAGGATTCCGTGAAGTTCTGATCCGGTTCCAGGCCGAAGAAGATGCCGTTGAAGAGATCCTGGCTGAACTGAAAACCAGATATGAATCGGTTGAACTGACGATCGACTGATAACCAACCGTCCGATTAAATGGGACAGCTCCGGACTATCTATCAAATCTGGATCTTCGATTTTACTCCCAAAGGTTAGAAGTAACTATGACAAAATGTATTTGGAGTGGATAAGGAGACAGGATAACAATTTTTAGGAAAGATTATCAGATTATCTTTTACCGAAAAGCTCATTCAATGAGGAAGAGACTAAAAAAAACCCGGGAGCGATCCCGGGTCTAATTAAATAAAATCAAAAAATGATTACCAGCTTCTTCTGCCGCCGCCGCCGCCGCTACCTCCACGGTTTCCGCCGCCGCCGCTACCGCCGCCTCTGTGACCGCCGCGTCCGCCGCCGCCGCCGCCTCTGCGGTTATCTTCACGGGGACGAGCTTCATTTACAGTAATTTTTTTACCTTTTAAGTCTTTAGTATTCAGTTCGCTGATAGCTTTCTGTGCTTCTGCCTGACCTGGCATCTCAATGAATCCGAACCCTTTTGATTCACCGGAAAACATATCCTTAATTACTTTCACACTTCTAACTGTTCCGTATTCGGAGAAAAGAGACTGCAAATCATCATCGGTAACTTCCTTTGATAAATTTCCAACAAAGATGTTCATTTAAGTATTCCTTTATATTATTTAGTTGTTTGTTATTATCTACTTAATAGGGAATTTACCGATGTAGTAGACAATGTTGCTTTTAGTTCTTAATACTAAGATTGTCTAATAGTGAAAGGAATCTGCCGATACCAGCTAGCCGGAACAGCTATTAATTCAAAAATTATTGAAACAATCATTAGATAGGGAACAAATTAAGATCCTCGAAAGCGTAGATTAAATTCACGCCTAATATATCTACAAATTTTTCCAGATCAAAATAAATAATAATCTGTCCTGTGCTGTGTGTATTCCGGGTTACACTTCTGCTTTGGGCTCACCATGCTTGTGTTCCCACAGGTGACCTTCCCTCATCAGACCTTTTAAAGACGATTCGAACCAGACAGCGTGTATTTCTTCATAAACCTCAGGTATGTCATGATGCTCGCCCATTTTTGTAGCAAGACAGTATCCCGGTTTGAGCTCATATTCATTTCCTTCTGAGACTGCCAGGCCGGAACCCTGGAATATTACCCAGTATTCATCACAATCATGGTAGTGTTTATCAAAATTCGTTTTTCTCGGATAATCGGTCGGATCGCCGTCATTTTTGGGATTATCACTGTTTTCAAGGGTAAAAATACCATGTGTACCTGTTAGTCCCACCCAATGACCGCCTATAACTATGACAACACAGTCTGTCTCTGCTTTTACTTTAATGGTGGAATTAAGTGATTCGATTTTAAATGTATGACCTCTCTGGGCATAAGATATTTTCCGGTTTATTATCATTTTACAGATACCGTCACCGATAAAATACATTTCCCTCTCGGAAGTAGAGATGAAGCTTCGAAGTTCACCTTCTTTCAGATAGATAACATCAATAAAATCCAGATCACTCCAGGGGGGCATCATATCTTCTGAACACTTTAATAAGGGCATAGTCTAAATAAATCCTGTCTTTATTTAATAAAATGTTATAGAATTTTTATTACTAAAATAAGAGAAATAATCATGACTGAAGTTTTATACTGCGGGTACTCGAGATATTCTCCTTAATCTGTTCCTCCTTTGAATCTCCTAAAAATTAAATATTTAATTAGAGTTCCATTAAAAGATAATCAATCTGCACTCTTATGCAAATCAATTTTTTGTAGAAATTCTTTAATTCTGTGGTTTTGTAATCGTAAATTAATAATTTTTTGATTAATTCAAATATATCACACAATAAATATTTATAGGAAATGGTGGATTTTGCGGATTTATGGATTGAATTGAGGGATTTTGCGTATTGACGGTTGGGATTGGCGAATTCTATCCATTATACCCTTTTTCCCCGAAAGGCTGAAGTTTTTCAATCCACATCTCTTCCAGCAGTTTAAGTTCTTCGGCATAGTTAAAGACGGGATCGTCTTTAGGCTTCAGCTCGTCAAGTATTTCAAAACTGAAGTTTTCCTCCCCGTACTTTTGATAATCAGCAGCTAGTTCCCTGTTGCTTTCGGTACCCCCGTACTTTAATCCGAATTTAAACCTATTAATCCTGCCCGGCAGGTTTTTGCTGCTTCCAATAAGTATCTTATTATTTACAAGATTCTTAACGATATAAATACCCATTGGCGGAAGCGATTGTTTATATTCTTTTTTCAGTTTCGATTTATCTGTCATTTTAATTCTTCGAAGTTTTCAAAATTTCCGGGTAAAAATAAAAAAAAAGATGACACCATTCATACCCGAAAGATGCCACCTCGATAGATATCAGCTGAGAATCCGATTTAAATAATGACTATGCCAGATTCTCAATTCATTTTTACAAATTTTCTTTATTTCCATCGGCATCAATAAGCACAGGGTCGCCCAGTCCAAGGTCTTTCAGCTTTTCAAGCTGCGTTGCTGCATCACCGACGATTACATAAATCATTTTATCCTGCTGAAGATACTTCTGACCAAGTGCTTTGTGTTCTTCAGGAGTCATATTCTTAATAACTTCCTCTTGATTTTTGATATAATCGAAGGGCAAGTTATATTCAGCAATATCGTTCAGCATACCAAGAAGAGCTCCCAGTGTCTCAAACCTCCTTGCATTTGATTTAATCAGGGCATCTTTTGTGAACTTCAGATCGTCCTCACTAATCCCATCCCGGTATTTTGCAATTTCATCTCTGAAAATTTTCACCGATTCGAATGTAGCATTAGACTGTACAGCAGAAGAGGCTTCAAATGTACCAGGATAGTCCGATCCGCTTATCTCCGTCCTTGCTCCATAAGTATAACCCTTTTCTTCACGGAGTATCAGGTTTACTATCCCATTAAAGCTGCCGCCGAGCTTGTAATTCATAACAGTCGCCGCATAATAATCGGGATCGGTATACCGAAGCGAGAGTTTTCCTATTCTGATCTCTGACTGTTTTGCTCCCGGGACGTCCACAAAATAAACTATAGGTTTTGAAGGTTCCTGCGGAATACTTATTTCAGGCATATTTATCTTTTTATCCTGCCATTTATCTGCAAGAGAGGAAAAGGCCGAAACTGCTTTATCCTTTGAAATATCCCCTACTATTGAAATCCAGGCAGCTGAGGGGGCGAAATTATTCTCATAATATTTTTTCAAATCATCTATGGTAACTGAAGATACCGACTCCACTGTACCTAACGTAGAATTACCAAGAGGACTGTTTTTGCCGTAAATCAGCTTATCAAAAACATTCCCGGATATCCTTGCGGGATTTGACTTATTCCGGTTGATTGTTTCGATGGTCTCCTGTTTGATCCTGTTGAACTCTTTCTCATCCCACCTTGGCTCGAGTATTATTTCTTCAGCGAGTTTGTATACTTCATCGAATTTGGAAGCAAGCGTATTAACCTGCATAACTATTTCTTCTTTGGATGCACGTATATTTATATCTGCACCAAGGTTTTCTATTGCCTCTTCTAATTCAAGCGGAGTTTTGTTTTTCGTTCCTTCCATCATAAGGTCTGAAAGCAAGTTCGCAGTGCCTGTCTTTTCAGGACTATCAAGCAGCATTCCACCTTTCAATGTAATTGAGAACTGGACAAGCGGCAGTTCTTTCTGTTCTATTCCGTATAGCTTAAGTCCTTTGCCGGGAGTATCTTCCCATATGGCTGGAATTTTGACCTCGGGATCAGGACCCGGGACAGGCTGAATGTTTCTATCGAAACTACCCGGGATCTCATCTAAAGGCTTAACAGTAGAAGCAATGTTTTTTTCTTTATCTTCTTTAGGAACTATTTTCTCTTCCGGTATTACAAATAACCCTGAGTTTTTCGCAGCCAGATCAGCTTTGCCTTTCGGTACAAAACTCGTCAGAACATATTTTTTACCTTTAATGTACTTATTGTAAACTCTCCAAATGTCATCTTTGGTTACATTGAGACTATTCTGCAGATCATCATTTATAAAATCAGGTGATCCGGCATATTCATTATAACTTGCCAGCTGAAATGATTTCCCGAGTATGCTGGAAATTGAATTGTAAAAATTTGTCTCTGTCGTGGCTTTTATTCTTGAAAGATCTTCATCAGTAAATCCGTCTTTCTCAAATTTCTTAAAAGCTTCGAGTATGGCATCCTCAACATCGGAAAGATTCTTATCAGGGAATGCTCTCACCCGGATATCAAATGTACCTGCAATTTCCTGGCTCGACTGGTATGCATCTGCTGAAGGAGCGAGCATTTTATCTTCAACAATCACCTTATATAAAGGAGCTTTCTTTCCATCAGCAAGTATATTGCTTAAAATATCAAGCGCATAAGAATCTTTTGAGTATTGTTCAACCGTCGGGAACACCATTCTTAATTCAGGCGACTTTGCAAAGTTGTCTTCATAGTATGCCCGTTTTGTTTCATTCAATGTTACCGGGATTGGTTTCGGATCAACCACGGGAGGTGAAGGCTGTATTTCACCGAAATATTTTTTCACCAGTTCTTTTGTTTTGTCTGCATCAAAATCTCCTGCAATAACCAATGTGGCATTATTTGGACCATACCACTTTGAGTAAAAATCCCTCACATCCTGCACGGTTGCGTTCTGCAAGTCTTCCATTGAACCGATCACCTGCCAGTTGTAAGGATGATCTTCGGGATAAAGCAGCTTGTTAATTATATAATTAGTATTTCCGTAGGGCTGGTTATCAACTCTCTGCCTTTTTTCGTTTTGTACTACTTCCTGCTGATTCTCGAAAGCATCCTGTGTTACCGTCGGAAGCAGCCATCCCATTCTATCCGATTCAAGCCATAAAACTGTTTCAAGGTAGTTCTTCGGCATGACTTCAAAATATACCGTTCCGTCAAACCAGGTGCCTCCGTTCAGAGTGCCGCCATTACCCTGGATTATCTTAAAGAACTGATCCTGACCTACGTGCTGCGATTCCTGAAACATTATATGCTCAAACAAATGAGCAAAACCGGTTCTTCCTTTAATTTCCCTGTTTGAACCGACATGGTATTGAATAGCAACTGATATAATCGGATCGGATTTATCCCTATGAAGGATCACTTCGAGGCCATTATCCAACTTGTACTTTTCATATTCTATTTTGAATGTTTTATCATTCCCCTTAAATCCGATAAATGCAAAAACGGATAGAAGGAGAACACTGAATGCTTTACTGAAATTCATTTTTCCTCCGGAAAATAAGATTGGTCTGGTTATCAAAAAATACCCTTAATTCATTTCTGGGACAAAATTACTAAAATCCATTCACTTTCATTCAGTTTTTATATCAGCGGAGCTATTTTATGATGGAGATGCTTCACAGCTTCTGATCAATTAAGATATCAGGCATAAAACTCTGCTGCAAGTCTCCCGCTCTTTACAGCACTCTCAATCGTTGAAGGAAGGCCTGTATTTGTCCAGTCCCCCGCAATGACAAGGTTGCTTAGCCTGGTGGCCGGACCAGGTCTCTTATATAAAATTTCATTTGAAGGAATAAAGGTTGCCCGTTTTTCTTTTATAACCCGGTAGTCTGTAATATCTTCCTTCTCAATAAAACAATATCTAAAAAGTTCCTTCTCTGCCAGCGCAAAGATCGCTTCCTTGCTCTTTTCCATTAACTCATCTGCATCGCTTCGTACAAGAGTCAGGTGATTTCCGTGATTAAATATCCAGTGGATATCTGAATCAATAAGTCCATAAAAAGGTTTATCCAGTTTATTATTTTTCAGCCAGATATGAACAGTCAGTATTGAAGAGTATTCAAAGCCCGGATCGGTGATTAAATTATTCTCAGGCAGAACTCTTTGCAGACTATAGAAAGGCACCGCAGAAATAACATATTTAAAATCTTTTATATTTCTTCTATTAGTTACTATACTTTTAACCCTGTTCCCTTCAGCATTCAATCTATTTACCTGTTCGCCAGGAAAAATCTTTCCTCCCCTGTTTATAATGAATTCTGCCGCATTATTGCAATATGATTCAGTTAACCCTTCTTTGGGCAGAATGATTGTCGCAGCTTTATTCCCCTTAAAAAATATTTCCAGGAGTATTTCCTTGAAAACTTTTGCAGAACCTTTATGCAAGCTGGTGTTAAGTGCCCCGGCTGCCAGTATTTCCCAGAAAGCCTTTATTATTTTTTCATTTTGATTTTCCTGAAGCAGCCATTCATAAATACTCATCCTGCTTAGGTCCCTGTTTGAGGATAGGGGAAGTACTAAAAAAAACTTCAACAGTAAGATTCTGTTCTTCAGGGATAACGCCTTATATCTTAATAAACCGGCAGCCAGGTTGAAGGGATAAACGCCGGGACCTGCTTCAAGTATTCTTTTCTGAAAATGAGGTTCAAGGAAATTCACCTTTAATTTGTCCTGAAAAATCAGATTATTCTGCGCGCCGATCATTCTGAAGAAATGAATAGTGTTGGTATAACAGCCCATAATAATGTGCTGTCCGTTGTCTATAATATTTCCAGTAGGTTTATCAATAAGGGAATATGCTCTGCCCCCGAGCTTTTGTGAGGCTTCAATAAGTTCTACTTTTTTACCTGAGGCTGAAAGATGAGCAGCTGCGGAGAGTCCGGCAAAACCGCCGCCGATAACTATGTAATCAGACATTAATAAACCAGGTTATACTTAGCCCAGACCCCGAGTGAAATCCCTACTTTTTCAAATTTAGATACCCTGATCTCCTCATTATAAACATCATAATCAGCTTCAATGATTTTTTGAAGCATTTTATGATAAATATGCTGCATGGCTCTTGCAGCGAACATAGCAGCCTTATCGTCAAGGTTAAGGCTCATTGTCGCATTATCAAAATACATTTTCGCCCGCTTAACCTCGTAGCTCATCAGGTCTTTGAAGTTGTCGTTATAATTTCTGGTCAGGATATCCTTATCAGAATAATTAAACATCTCAAGGTCTTTCTGGGGAAGGTAAATTCTTCCTCTTTCGGAATCCTTTTTTATGTCCCTTAAAATATTCGTCAGTTGGAGAGCGATTCCCAGGTTAACTGCGAAATCTTTGGCATGTTCCTTATCTTTGTAGCCGAATATTTCAATACAAATCAAACCTACCGTTGATGCAACCCTGTAACAGTATATCATCAGGTCTTCAAAAGAATTATATCTTTTATTCTGAAGATCCATCTCCATTCCCCTGATCAGTTCAAAAAAAGGTTCAAGGGGAATATTGAAGCCGGCTATAGTTTTACTGAGTTTGTTCAGCAGTCCATAATCGCTGGTGCCGCTAATTGATTTTTCAAGCTCAATCCTCCATTTGCGCAGCCTGGCAAACTTTAGTTCATCCGGTTCACTGCCTTCATCGATTATATCATCAGTTTCCCTGCAGAAAGCATAGACGGTATTCATCGCATCACGCTTGGCGGCGGGCAGCAGATTAAAAGCATAATAGAAACTGCTCCTGCTTTTTTTCGCTATTTCTTTTGCTTCCTGCATCTATTTAAATGATCTGATTAAGAGCTTTATAAAATCTTTTTTAGTTAATTCGGGACGAATAAACACGTTAAAATCATTATTTCTTATTTTTTGCAAAATGGCTTCACCGCCAAGGATCGTCCATTTGATCTCGTATTTTAACCGTCCCTGCAGGAATTTAAGCAATTTCCTGCCTTCATCAAATAACAATTGGGTTCTGTTAATATTGAACTCAATTAACTGTTTAAACTTAAGGTTTATTTCTTTTTCCTCAAACATTATTTTACTTATTCCGAACTTTGCCAGTTCGTTCTGCGGCAGGTAAATCCGACCTTTTTGAAAGTCAATATTTACATCCTGCAGAAAATTGGTGATCTGAAGCGCAGTGCAGATATTATCCGAATACCGGAATGCCTCCTCTTCTCTTATTGAATGAAGTTCAAGGATAAGCCTTCCCACAGGGTTAGCAGAGATTTTACAGTAATCAAGAAGCTGTTTATAATCAGCATACTCTTTTTTGATTACATCCTGCTTAAAAGCTTTAAGAAGATTAATGAAGTGCTCAGGATTAAGTTTTTTTTTCTCCAGCGTCAGGTGAAGTGCTTCATCGTATCCTGAATCATATTTTCCCTGCAGCAGCCGCCTGAAACTTGACTCAAAACCATTCAGCCTGGCCATCCTGTCCCCGGCAGCCAGATTACCTTCATCTGCAATATCATCTGCGGTCCTTGCAAACCAGTAAATTATTGCAACATGCTTCTGCAGGTCCCGTCGGATCAGGAATGATACCACCGGGAAATTCTCATAGTGTTCCCGGGCAAATTTCAGGGCATTATCATATACTGAATCATTCATTTCCTGCGGGTACCTACCGATTTTTCCATTTTTTCATGAAACTATTTTTACTTAATTTTGTATCAGCAATACAGATAAAAACCAGGATATTTTGACAAAACGCCTTAGTAAAATATTAAATTATAATCTCTGCAGAAAATCCCTCTGCCGGGAAATCCACTTCTTTTATTAGAAGCACTCCGACTTATATCCTTTAATATACTTTAACCCATAACTTTCAGAAAACCAATGAGTAATCTTAAAGAAATAAATAAAAGACGCACATTTGCTATTATCTCGCATCCTGATGCCGGTAAGACAACACTGACTGAAAAATTCCTTTTATACGGCGGAGCAGTCCACCTCGCTGGTTCAGTTACCGCCCGCAAGAATCAGAGAAGTTCCACATCCGACTGGATGGAGCTTGAGAAGAAACGCGGTATTTCTATCAGTTCTACCGTGCTTCAGTTTGATTATAATGACTTCAAAATCAATCTGCTTGATACACCCGGACACGAGGATTTTTCCGAAGATACCTACAGGGTGCTTACTGCTGTTGATGCAGTAGTTATGGTCATTGATGCAGCAAAGGGAATTGAGGCACAGACAAGGAAGCTGTTTGAAGTTTGCCGTAGAAGAGAAATTCCCATATTTACTTTTATGAATAAGCTGGACCGCCCGACCCGTGATCCTCTCGAGTTAATTGATGAGCTTGAAAGTATACTCGGTATAGGAGCTTACCCGATGAATTACCCGCTGGGAACAGGGATAGATTTCCGTGGAGTCTATGATAGAATTACTAAACAGATTCACCTTTTTGAAAGAACAACCGGGGGATCATATAAAGCTCCCGTTGAAGTCTTCGATCTTCAAAATCCCTTATTCAAAGAAAAACTCAGCGATGAGAACTATGCTAAATTTGTTGAAGAGCTTGAAATGCTTGATACAGCAGGGGAAGATTTTAACCGTGATGCCGTGCTTGAGGGAATGTTAACTCCTGTCTTTTTCGGAAGTGCGATGAATAATTTCGGCGTTCAGCTTCTGCTGGATGGGTTTCTTGATTATGCCGTCCCCCCTGCCCCGAGGAAGAGTGTGGATTCACTCATCAAACCGGAGGACGATATATTTTCAGGCTTCATATTTAAGATACAGGCTAATATGGATCCGAAGCACCGCGACAGGATTGCTTTTATGCGTGTCTGCTCCGGGAAGTTTGAACGTGATATGCAGGCATTCCATTCTAATACAGGTAAGAAAATCAGGTTATCAAATTCCCAGAAACTTTTCGGACAGGAACGTGAGACTGTTAATGAAGCTTATGCGGGTGATATAGTCGGTTTCGTCGGCAACTCCAATTTTGGTATTGGAGATACTATAACGGCAGATCAGTCGATTTTATATAAAGAGATTCCTCATTTCGCCCCTGAACATTTTGTGTTTATACATAATCCCAATCCTTCTGATTATAAAAAATTCCGTGATGGACTTGATCAGCTTCTGCAGGAAGGCGTTATCCAGGCTTTTTATATAAAGAATGCGGCGCAGAAAATTCCTCTGCTCGGGGCTGTAGGGCCTCTTCAGTTTGAGGTTGTGCAGTACAGACTTGAGAGTGAGTATGGGGCAAAGTCGAGACTCGAACAGACTAACTGGAAGGTCCTCAGGTGGTTTCCCCGCAATGTTGCTGATGAAAAATTAAACCAGCTGGTCCTCCCTGCCGGTGCATCGATAGCAATTGATAAAGATGAGAACCATGTTATACTTTTCACAAGTGATTACTCAATGAATTATTTCATCAGCAAGTATCCCGATATCCATCTGGACGAGGTGCCTTTCGAAGAAAACGTCGAGGATCTTAAAAAGACCGGGTAATTAGGAGAAGATGACGATGGTCACTCTACCATCATTTTTAGTCACTCAATGGGAATACTTTGGTCACTCAGTTGTCATTTATAGTCATTAACACTCTCCCCTTACCTTTTACCTCCTCTCAACATCCTGCTATACAAGGATAATCCCGGGTCTGTAAGGAAAGTAAGCCACAACTTTACCCACGATTTGTGATAGACAAGGTTTTCATAGAATTCCGGAGCAGCGGCTTTTAATTCAGGCAGCTTATTCCAAGGCACCGAAGGAAAATCATGGTGTTCATTATGGTAGCCCACATTTAAAGCAAGAATGTTCAAAGGTCCGTAATAACTATAAGTTTCCTGCGGAGGGGCTACGAGGAAATGTTCCTGTATCCAGCGTGCGCCTAGGGGATGGAGTCCTATCGAAAAGAAAAACGAAAATACAAAATAAAGGAATGCAGAAGGACCGAGAAATATTATTACCACAGCATCAAATCCGAATACAGCCACCCAGTTAATGATAGTCCAGAAGTTCATAAATTTGATAGCTTTAAGCCGCGGTGTACGGAATGCCTGGAAGAAAGGGAACATCAGTTCCCAGAATGATTTTCCAAGGGTGGTATTCCCGATCAGCCGTGCTTCCCATTTGCTTGCGAGATCGGCATCCATATAATAATCGCCCTGGTGGGAATGATGTTTCAGATGATAGCTTCTGAATGAAACAGAGCTGGGAAGAACATTTGGGATATCAGCAATGATCCCCGCAATATAATTTAAATTCCTGTTCTTAAAGATCAGATTATGAGCAGCTTCATGAATAAGCACAAAGCAGGCATGGTTGGCAAAAGCACCAACGAAAAAAGCGGCTATCAGGGCCAGCCACCAGGGATATTCTTTCAGGAAAAAAGCTATCGCTATCTGTAATACTACAGCAAACAGGATCAATGCAAAGCTTACGGGATATCTTCCGATAAAATCTCTCACTTCCGGATGAGCTTTTAATATAGCTCTGGTTCTTTCTTTGTGAGGTTCAGGGTCATTTGAAAAACTGAAATCCAGTTTCACTTTACTCATTAAATTTAGACCTTAATGATATATTTAATTCAATATATAATAATAAAAAAGATGATTCATAAAAATGAATTCCGGTTGCCCGGATCACAATTATTGCTTTTCTATCCTGCATCAATAACCGAATATTTATCCTTCTTTAATTCAGCAGGTACAGAGTTCCTGATCTCTTCCATAATGAGAACAAGCAAGCGGTACTTCAGCCTTGCCTTACTGTATATCATACTCACCTGACGTGAAGGAGACGGTAATGTGAATTCCTTTAAAAGGCCATTTGAAGATCTTCCTTTAAGCTTTTCCACTGCAAGGTAGGGTAAAAGCGTCATACCCATATTCTGATCAACAAGACCTTTCAGGGTCTCAAGGTTTTCTCCTTCAAAGTCTAGGTGGGTACGTTTTTTATTTTTCTCATTTCGTTTGCCTGTCCCGCATATGCTCAGGATCTGGTCACGGAAACAATGCCCCTCTCTTAACAGCCAGAGATCGTCGAGCGACAGATCATTCCTTCTGATTTTCTTCCTGCCTGATAATCTATGTCCCTTGCTTACGTAAGCCAGGAATGGCTCGTAATATAATTTTTCCTCGATGAACCTGTTGTTCGCCTCAGGAGTTGCAAT
>DATFVA010000003.1:0-2333 GCA_035260565.1 Ignavibacteriaceae bacterium
TCGCTATAGGATCTTCGGCGTTACCGCCTGACCATTCAAGCGTAAGATCACTGGCAGGATCAATCACAGAATCCTCTTCAGGTGTATTTATATGTACAAGCGCCTGGGGAGCTGTTAAAGTAAAATTTAAGGGAGTAAAATTCTCTGATCCTGTAATCTCAAATTCATAATTCGCTCCGGCAATAAAATCGAGATGGCCGTCGTCGAAGAACCGGGGATATAAAGAATAGAACACACCGCCGTCGGGGCCAATTCTCTTCTCAAGCTGGATCTGGTCATTATTATAATTAATATAAATTGTGCCGACATCAATCCCGCTTCTGATAAAGGGACGCTGATGAACGGTATCACCGAATACTACTCCCATTGCATGACCATTGGTTTCATCATTCCATCTGATCGGCCCGAATAATTCATTCCATCCAAGGGCAAACACACCGTCACAGTCCCGCATAGGAACGCCTTCCGCATTAAGCACTCCCATATCGGTTTCTACTACGGAAGACTTCGTTAAATCATTAGCGGTCTGCTGATTATCATTTGGTGAAGTTGAATTTGAACATCCTGTATAAAGGATAGGAATGAAAACGCCGGTTAAAATAAATAGTACTTTTAATAGCCGCATTATTAATTGCTCCTTATATTAGTATTTAATTTAGTCATTTTGTTTAAGAATAATTCTTATTAAAAAATATACAAGATATAATTTTAACCCGGATCCGTTGTTTTTTATATTTGAGTAAAAAGAAAGATCAAAGGTTTAAAGTGAGCAGAATAAAACTTGAAATGCCCGAAATATTTGAATTTTCCACTAAAATAGATGTCAGGATCACGGATATAAATTACGGCAATCATTTAGGGAATGACGCACTTCTCTCTTTGATACACGAGGCAAGAGTTCGGTACCTTAATAAAATCAATCTAACTGAAATGGATGCCGGAGGCTGCGGAATAATAATGGTCGATTCAATTATACTATATAAAACAGAGATACATTATGGTGATAATTTAACGATTGACATCTCTGTTAATGATATCAGCGGCACAGGCTGCGATTTCTATTACAGGATTATGAGTGAGAAAACTTCAAAGACTGCAGCCCAGGCGAAAACGGGAATTACTTTTTATAACTACGATGCTAAAAAAATTTCCGCCGTCCCTAATGTATTTATAGAGAGAGTAAAAAACCTGAAATCACATCTCTCCTGATCGGAGACGTTCTACCATGTCCCTGTATATCCGGACTCAAACCGGATTTTAACTCTAATTATTTCATTTTCTAAAAATTAAAGTAAGGATCAATGCCGGTTCCGCATTATGAACCCTAAAACCTGATGCCTTCAAAAACATTGTGCCGCAAGAATCCTTTAACCACAATAGATCGAACGTCGTTTAAGCCCATTACAGGTGCAAACTATCTCATTAATACGTCTCACATACGTTTCACATACGTCTCACATACATCCCACATACGTCTCAGATACGTTCTAAATATGTCCTAAAAACCTTTCTCACACTCTAAATACATTTTGCGGGAGAACTTCTGACCAGTTTTAATAATCAACCTTTTGAACTCCCCGGATTTATTTTATGTTAAAGATTAAACAATACAAATTTTGAGGAGTTTGAATGAAAATTACGAATCCCGCTCCCCCAATTGAAAAACTGATCCATCCGTTCAAAGAATTTACGAAGGCGGAAGCTTCCAGCGGAATCCTGCTTATCATATGTACAGTCATTGCCCTGATCTGGGCAAATACCGGATTCCAGGATTCATATTTCAGCTTATGGCACACAAAAATTTCAGCAGGTGTGGAGGGATTCAACTTAAGCTACAGTCTGCACCACTGGATAAATGACGGGCTGATGGCAGTCTTCTTTTTTGTTGTCGGACTAGAGATCAAGCGTGAATTTCTAGTAGGCGAGCTCTCCACGGCACGGCAGGCAATACTGCCGGCAGCAGCAGCTTTAGGCGGAATGATTTTCCCCGCCCTTATATATATTTTCTTCAACGCTAATGGAAACGGTGAGGCAGGCTGGGGAATTCCTATGGCAACTGATATTGCTTTCGTAATAGGAATGATGGCATTACTTGGCTCCAATGTACCGGTAAATCTGAAAATATTTATAACAGCACTGGCAATTGCTGATGACATAGGCGCAGTACTCGTCATTGCCTTCTTTTATACAGCAGAATTGTCTTCAACTGCGTTATTAATTGCAGCCGGAATTTTTGTTATACTTCTCATAGCGAACCGGCTCGGAGTGAGAAATCTTCTTGTCTATATTATTCTCGGACTCGCACTATGGATTGCCTTTTTGCTGTCCGGCAT
>DATFVA010000004.1:0-8629 GCA_035260565.1 Ignavibacteriaceae bacterium
CCTGTATCAGATAATGTTTCTTGACAGGGTGCCCGACTTTGCTGTGGTGAATGAAGCGGTTGAATTTGTAAAAAAGCTGCAGGGGCAGAAGCCTGCTGATCTTACGAATGCCATTCTCCGGAATATAATCAGGAGTAAAAACGCAATCCGTTACCCGGATCCTGAAGAAGACCTACCAGGCTACTTTTCTGCTTACTACTCGCATCCATCGTGGATGGTGAAACGGTACCTGGCAAGGTTCGGAAGGGAAGCAACAGAGAAGCTGCTTGCAGCAAATAATGAAAAACCTTTCCTGACCCTTAAAATAAATGCACTAAAAACAAACCCGGATGAGTTCAGACTGCTGCTTAATAAGGTTAATCTTAGATTTAAACCTGGACGATATCTTCCCGAATTTTTCAAGCTTCAGAATTTAACTAACATAACAGCCTGGGAATATTATGCAGAGGGATATTTTAACATACAGGATGAAAGTGCGGGACTTGCCTGCAGGCTGCTTGATACACAGCCCGGAATGAGGGTTCTTGATATGTGTGCAGCTCCCGGCGGAAAGACCGCATACATTGCCGGCCTGATGCACGATGAAGGTGAAATAATTGCAATTGACCGCTTTGAAGCACGTTTAAAAATAATGGAGAGAAATATTATCCGCCTTGGAATTAATTCCATTAAACTTATCGAAACTGATGCTCTTCAATATTCCGATGCGGGATTTGACCGTGTACTTGCTGATGTTCCCTGTTCAGGCACAGGAACTATGTGTAAGAAACCCGATATTAAATGGAAGAAAGATCTCCTTGATATCAGAAGAATGACAGAGCTTCAATATCAGCTCTTAGAAAAGGCCGCTTCCCTGGTGAAGCCGGAAGGCGTAGTTGTTTACAGCACCTGCTCCATCGAACCCGAGGAAAACTGCGATATTGTAAATAAGTTTCTTTCCGCGCACCCTGAATTCAAATTGGAAAGCGCAGCAGGATCTTTTCCCGGAGAAATCATTGACCCTAACGGCTGCATCCAGACGTTCCCTCATTCGCATCAGCTTGACGGAGCTTTTGCAGCTAAACTGGTCAGAATATAAATTGTTTAAATAAAAATCATAAAAGAAAATGTTCGATAAATTAGCTGAAGAATTACAACAGGCAAGAATTAAGAATAACTTATCATTAAAGGATTTATCTGCCAGAACCCGTATTGATCTGAAGTTTCTTGAAGCTTTAGAAGAAGGCAATTTCAGCTTCCTTCCCGAGTTATATGTGAAGGCATTCCTGAAAGAGTATGCAAATGCTGCGGGACTGAATCCTGATATCATATTGAAAAAATATGAGCGTGCCAGGGAAGGACTTCCATACGAATATGAGCCGGAAGATCAGCCGGCCAGACCTGAAACGCAGGAGGAAGTTAAAGCGGAAGAGAAAATATCTGCTAAACCAGAAGAAAAAACACCAGAGAAAACAGAGGATAAAAAAGAGAAATTCAGGGAAATAAAGCATTCTGCTCACCAGTCAAATGCAATATATTCAAAGCCTGCTGCATTCGACTCTACTGCACCAAAGAGAAGTGAAACTATGCCCGGCAATAAAAACAGTATTATCATCGGGGCTTCAATAGGCGGAGCTATTATACTGATAGGGCTGATCTATATGTTCTTCTTCAGCAGCAATGATCAAATAGTTGTCCCTGAAAAACCTTACGATGAAGTTGTTACAGAATCACAACGAAGATACGAGGAAACACCCGGCAGCACAGTTGATTCTACACAGAGTAAAGCTGTATCAACAGACAGCCTTAACCTGCTGATCCATACCACAGATACCTCCTGGGTGAAACTTATTCTTGATAATACAAAAGAAGAAGAATTTATATTATTTCCCAATTCTCAGAAATCACTAAAAGCTGCCGATAATTTTAAGATCACATTCGGAAAATCCTCTGCTATTAAATTACAGCTTAATAATAAGCCGCTGGTTTTTAATCCTAAATCAAGGTCGGTTTCACATGTAAAAATTGATTCAAACGGTATTGAATATCTACAGGATCTCCCACAGGCAGGGAAAAAATAATGTCGATGGCAGCACGGAAAAGGATAGAAGAATTACGTGATATAATAAGAGAGCACGATTACCGGTATTACGTCCTGACCGAACCTACGATCAGCGACCGGGAGTACGATTCTCTTATGAAAGAACTCGAAAAGCTGGAGGAGGAGAATCCAGACTTAATTACTCCCAATTCACCTACACGGAGAGTTGGCACAGATCTCACCAAAGAATTTAAGCCGGTAACTCATCTTATACCAATGCTGAGTCTTGCTAATACTTATAATGAAGAAGAGCTGTTTGATTTTGACCGGAGGATCAGGGAGGGACTGCCGAAAGAGGAAAAAGTTGAATACGTAGTTGAACCCAAAATAGACGGGGCTTCGGTAAGTATTCATTATGTTGACGGCTATCTTGTGACTGCAGCGACAAGAGGAGACGGGGTAATTGGAGAGGAGATAACGACAAACATAAAGACAATCCGCTCAGTCCCTCTGCGGCTGAACAAAAAAACTTCATACCCATACTCGTTCAGCGATATTGAAGTAAGAGGTGAAATCTTTATGAAGCTGGAAGATTTCTTAAAACTGAATAAGGAGAGGGAGGAGCAGGGAGAAAAGCTGTTTGCCAATCCCCGCAACTCTTCAGCAGGAACGCTTAAGCTGCAGGATCCCCGTATAGTAGCGAAGAGACCCCTTAATGTTTTTATCTATACCTTAATCAGCCTGGATGAAAACTACGAATCGCAGTATGAAAACCTTCAGATACTGAAGAAGCTTGGATTTAATGTAAACCCCGAATTCAAACTCTGCAAAAATATTGATGCTGTAATTGAAGCCTGCAATAAGCTGGAAGAAAAGAGGAACTCGCTTGAGTATGAAGTAGACGGAGCTGTTATAAAAGTAAATTCACTGCGTCATCAAAGAATACTCGGAAATATTGCAAAATCCCCTCGCTGGGCAGTTGCCTTTAAGTTCAAGGCTAAACAGGCATTTACAAAATTACATAAAATCACCTGGCAGGTTGGCAGGATAGGAACTGTAACGCCTGTTGCAGAACTGGAACCTGTTTTTCTTGCAGGCTCAACTATCAGCAGGGCAACGCTTCATAACATCGATGAAATAAGAAGAAAAGATATAAGGGAAGGGGATAAAGTTGTCATCGAAAAGGGAGGAGATGTTATCCCGAAGGTCGTTTCAGTAGTTAAAGAGGAAAGACCGGCAGACAGCAAACCGGCTCAGCCTCCAAAGAAATGTCCTGTATGCAAATCTCCTTTATTTAAACCTGAGGGAGAAGCAGCTTATTACTGCGAGAACACTGAGTGCCCTGCACAAATAAGAGGCAGACTTGAACATTTCGCTGCACGCGGTGCGATGGACATAGAAGGACTCGGAACAGCGCTCATTAACCTTTTTGCTGAAAACGGACTACTCCGTAATTATGATGATATTTACGATCTAAAAGGAAGAAGGAATGATCTTGTAGCGATAGAGCGGCTCGGCGCAAAAAGCGTGGACAATTTATTAGCTGCCATAGAGGACAGCAAAAAACAACCGTTTGCCAAAGTTCTTTTTGCAATAGGAATACGGTATGTTGGTTCAGGGGCAGCAAAAAAGCTGGCTGATTACTTTAATTCAATTGATGAGCTGATGGATGCGGGTGAAGAGAAGATTGAAGCTATTCATGATATTGGTCCCAGTATAAGCCAGAGCGTAGTGAAATTCTTCGGTGACCCTCATAATAAAAAAATTATTGAGAAGCTCAAAAAGCACGGACTGAATTTCACAGCTGAGAAGAAAATTGAGAAGGATACTTTCTTTACCGGCAAGACTTTTGTGCTGACGGGAACTCTGAATAATTTCTCCCGTGAAGATGCAAGCGATAAAATTGTTAAGTTTGGAGGTAAGGTTACGTCCTCAGTAAGCAAAAGCACGGATTACCTCCTTTGCGGTGATAATGCAGGATCGAAACTTGCAAAAGCTGAAAAGCTTGGAGTTTCAATACTTAATGAAAAAGAATTTATTACAAAACTTGAAGACTCTGAAAAGAAATGATTGGACAACTTAAAGACAAAATAGCCGGATTATTAATAAAAAATAAATTAAAGGATTTCGAAATAACCGAAACCAACTTTCGGGATTTTTTCAGGAAATCATTTAATTTTTTTGTAGCTATGCCTGAAAATGACGCAGATTTCGGACAGGCATTTTTTATTCTTGATTATCTCGATGACAACAGGAAAAGCGTTACAGTATTCACACACGATTTTAAAGTGAATCTGCTGCCTACCAAATTCCGTCAGAAAGCCATCGGTTACAGTGTTGACGATATCAGCAAATTAAAACTTCCATCTAAAAGAATAAGCGATAAGCTTGAACCGATGAGATTCCAGGCTGTAATAGACCTGAACAGGCAGGAAAACCTCTTCTGCAGCTATATTGTAAACCGCATTAAGGCTCCATATAAGATGGGTTTTGCGAAAGGGGATCCGGATAAGTTCTACAATATCCAGGTTATAAATAATAGTACTGATGCTGAGAATTCATACAAAAATTTGTTAAATTGCTTGAAAATGTTTTAAGGAATAATATGAATTTCGAGATCAAAAGGATCGACGAGATAACAATATTTAAATTGAATGAAAAAAGGCTCGATACTAATATTTCAGGACTGGTTAAAGGTGAATTTACTATGCTGCTTAAGGTTGAGGGGATTAACAAACTAATTCTTGATATGAGTGAAGTTGAAACCTGCGATAGTTCAGGTTTAAGTGCAATACTTGTAGCGAACAGGATTCTGAATTCTAACGGCGGGGCCATGCGTATTGCCGCACCATCAGAAAGAGTATACTCACTTATTAAAATTACTCAACTGGACCGCGTACTCCCCGTCTGCGAAACGGTTGATGAAGCCTTCGGAGAATTAAAGAAGGAATAATTTATTGTCAGGAAGATCGCTCGATTATGTTATCATTGCGGTTTACTTAATCGGTATAGCGGTTTTCGGAATAATTTCGGGCGGAAAACAAAGAACCGTTAAGGATTATTTCCTGGGTTCTAAAACTGTCCCCTGGTGGGCGGTATGCTTCTCCATTGTGGCAGCAGAAACAAGCAGTCTAACCTTCATTTCCATTCCCGGCTTATCATATTTAACAAACCTTAATTTTCTGCAGATAACTTTCGGCTATTTAATCGGAAGAATTATTGTAGCCGTATGGTTTCTGCCTGCGTATTATAAAGGTGAACTAAAAACTGCCTATACTTTTCTCGAAACCCGGTTCGGAAATAAAACAAGGAATTATGCTTCGGTAGTTTTCCTGGTCACCAGGACGGCAGCAGACGGGGTAAGGCTTTTCGCCACAGCGATTCCCTTAAAATTATTATTAAATATCGAATATCCTGCTGCTATTATTATTATTGCTGCGGTATCTTTAATCTACACATATACAGGAGGAGTAAAGGGAATTATCTGGGTAGATGTCATCCAGATGTTTATATATATTTTCGGCGCTTTGCTGGCAGGCTTTTTCATATTGAATCTGCTGCCTGACGGATGGAATTCAGTTGCATATGCAGCTTCCGGCAGCGACAAATTCCAGGTACTTAATCTCGGTTTATCGGGAAGTATAAAATCTTTCTTTGATAAGCCTTACACTCTAATCGGTGGTATAGCCGGAGGTGCTTTTTTATCGATGGCCTCTCACGGTACAGATCAATTAATTGTACAAAGGCTTCTTGCAGCTAAGGATTTAAAGGATAGTAAGAAAGCTGTTATTGGGAGCGGCCTGATTATAATTTTCCAGTTCGCGCTCTTCCTGGTACTCGGGGTGATGTTATATGCATACTACGGCAGCATAAATATGAAGCCAGATGAGATATTTCCCAATTTTATAATCCACGTTCTTCCGCCCGGTGTTTCCGGGATAATTATAGCCGGACTTTTTGCTGCTGCTATGTCGACCCTTGCAGGTTCTATGAGTTCCCTTTCCTCTTCCACTATGATGGATTTACTTCAGCCGGTCTGGGGAAGTAAAGTCGACAAATTATCTGTTTCAAGGTTCATCACTATCTTCTGGGCTGCAGTGCTTGTACTATCTGCTGTTTTCTTTATGAATACCTCCACAGCTGTGGTGGAACTTGCACTCAGTATAGCTTCTTTCACATACGGCGGGCTGCTCGGAACATTTTTGTTGGGTTTGTTCACAAAAAGAACCAGCCAGACAAATGCCCTGTTCGGTTTTTCTCTCGGTATACTTGTAATGGTTTTTATTATTTCTTTCAAACTTACGGCCTGGACCTGGTTTACTTTTATAGGAGTTGCAGTTACATTGTTAACCGGATACCTCTCTTCTTTATTTACAAAACGGATCTAGGTGTTCATATGAGTTTAATCGACTATCTTATCATCCTTGCATATTTCATTTTTACTTTAAGCATTGCCCTTTATTACACCCGGAGAGCAGGTAAAAGTACTGATGAATTTTTCCTGTCGGGCAGGAATCTTCCATGGTACCTTGCAGGTTTGTCGATGGTTGCGACAACATTTGCTGCAGATACGCCCCTGGCTGTTACAGAACTGGTAGCAAAAAATGGCATTGCCGGCAACTGGGTTTGGTGGAATTTTGCTTTCGGGGGACTACTTACGGTCTTCTTTTTTGCAAAGTTATGGAGACGGGCGGGGATTATGACGGAAGTTGAGTTTGCAGAAATAAGATACTCTGGTAAACCGGCAAAATTTTTAAGAGGATTCAGAGCTGTTTACCTCGGCTTATTTATTAATGTCATTATAATGGGGTGGGTAAATAAAGCAATGGCATCAATATTAACAGGAATGTTCGGAATTCCTGAATCCGAAGTAATATTTTATGTTTTCGGCTGTATGCTTCTGGTTGCTTTCTATTCGGCACTCTCAGGTCTATGGGGTGTTGTAATTACGGATGCCTTCCAATTTTTTATCGCAATGACCGGCTGTATAATCCTTGCGGTTCTTGTTGTCAATTCCAGCCAGGTAGGAGGAATTACCGGACTGCAGAACAAACTGCCCGAATATACGTTTAAATTCCTGCCGGTAATTTCCAATATCAAAGATGCTGGAATGGCCTTTTCGCTTTCAGTGACCTCATTCCTTGCTTATGTTGGTATAATCTGGTGGGCCTCGTGGTATCCAGGTGCTGAGCCGGGAGGAGGCGGATATGTAGCACAAAGGATGATGTCTGCCAAAGATGAGAAACATTCATTATTCGCAACATTATTTTTTCAGATTGCTCATTACGGAATACGCCCCTGGCCCTGGATTATCGTGGGATTGTGTTCTTTAATTCTTTATCCTGACCTGGCTTCAAACCAGAAAGGGCTTGGATATATCTTCGCTATGAAAGACTTTCTCCCCTCCGGGTTAAAAGGTCTCTTAGTGGCAGCATTTTTTGCCGCTTACATGAGCACAATTGCAACCCAGCTTAATTGGGGAACATCATACCTTATTAATGATTTCTACAGGAGGTTTATCAACCGCGGGCAGAATGAAACGTACTACGTAAGAATCTCAAGAATAGCTACTATACTGCTGATGATAATCTCTGCTATTGTTACTTTATTCATTGGTACAATCTCAGGTGCCTGGGTGTTTATAATGGAGTGCGGAGCCGGATTGGGATTAGTCCTGATTCTGAGATGGTACTGGTGGAGGATCAATGCCTGGTCAGAGATTTCAGCAATGATTACTCCTTTTGTAGTATATCCTATCCTAAAAATTAATGGTATTGAATTTCCAATAACGTTATTTATACTTGTTTTGTGCACAACGCTTGTCTGGGTTAGTATTACGTTTCTGACAAAACCAACCAGCGAAGATGTTTTATTGAAGTTCTACACAAGAATTCACCCGGGCGGTGTTCTGTGGAAAAAGATTTCGGATAAACTTCCGGAAGTAAAAAATGATGCAGAGTTCCCCGGAATGTTCGTTAACTGGATTGCAGGTGTTGTATTGGTTTATTCATTTCTATTCGGAACGGGGAGCCTCCTTTTCGGGGATATACTTAAAACCCTGATTTTTCTGGCTGCCGGCATTGTATCTATCATCATTATTTACAAGAACTTAAGTGCAGCAGGTTGGAAAACTTTAATTAAATAATCATTATTTTACGTTTTATTATCAGTCATTTTCCGGTATTTAGTGAAATAATGAAAAGAAACGAAATTCTGAAAAATATTAAAGTTGTGGTTTCAGATATCGATGGGACGCTATTGTCAGACAAAGGACTTATTGATAAGGAATCTCAAAAACTGATATCGCTGCTGCCGGAGCATGGTGTTCATTTCACTGTAGCTACAGGAAGACTTCATTCCGCTATTATTGATCTTGCTTCTGATCTCGGCATCGATATTCCGCTCATATCGATGGATGGAGCATTGATTAAGAGTCACCGGGAAGGTACTGTTTTGTTTGAATCTTTCGTAAAGGAAAAGTATGTTAGAAAAGCAATTACACTGGCAGACACTTTTTTGCTTAATATAGCTCTTTGTCACGACGATGCTATCTTTTATACTGAAAGGAATTCTGTAATTCCGCAAATAATGGAGAAATTCGGTGCGCGG
>DATFVA010000005.1:0-2178 GCA_035260565.1 Ignavibacteriaceae bacterium
CTGGTTGATGTCATAAAATAGACTTGTCTGAGCGAGAATAGAAACACAAACTGTCAGAAAAGTCAATATTAAAAAAATATTTTTCCGCATACCGCTTATGATTCCCGATATTTAACTTCAAAGATAAGGAATTCGAAAAACAAAAGTATGGCTTTAAGTTTTAAAATCGGGTCTATTGGTTAAGTGAGTTATAAGGTTTATAGATATAACTCCGGATATAGGCGGGAGTCAACCGAAAAATGAATTTATTGCATAGATAAAAGTCGGCTTCTTAATTCCTCTACTCTCTTCAGCCGGGATTCCAGTCTTGAGCGGACTTCCTCACCCAGATTGTATGAAAGAATTTCAGAACAAAGTTTCAATGCCTGTCGATTCTCTCCTATAGATACATACTGCTGGGCTATGAGGTGTTTCAGAACGATTTCATTGTAATGATTCAGATTAGGGGGATAGGACTCAAGAATTTTCTGATATACACTGATAGCTTTTACAGCATCCAGATCTTCGTATGCTCTTGCAAGACCCCACTGAAAAAACCTGCTCCCGGGATATTTTTTCAGTGCATTTTCAGCAAGTTCTGCTGCTTTGCTAAATTTCTTCTGATCGATATAAATCCATATGAGTGAATTTATTGCAAGGTAGGTATTATATGAAGGATGATCGATTGATTTTTCCAGGAGAAGGATTCCATCATCTTTTTCGTCATCATAGCCGGGAACCCATTCGAGAAATTCTGTCTTCCTGCTCTTCCAGTATTTATATGTGCCGATAGCGATGTATGCATCATAAAAATTATTATCATTTGAAGCAAGTTCACTGAAGTCCTCAAGAGCATCAGCACCGGCAGACAATGAATTCAGCCACTCGCCGTTGAGAGCTTTAAAGTAAGCCAGGTACCCTTCGGAGAGACTAAGGAAGTATTTATTCCAGGGGTTATCACTATCCGATTTAATGAGTAAGTGCGACTGCTTCAGAGCCAGACCAAGCAGAGAATCTATAAAGGCCGCATCATATTCCCCACCGTAATCATAAGATTTGGCTATCTTTACTGCAGCAAGATAAATCTTTCCAAGGGGAAGCCCGGGGTAATCAAGGTTAAGTTTTCTGAAAATATTCTCCGCTGCCGGGTAATTCTGAAGGATAATCTGGCTGATTCCGGATTTCAGCGTTGAATCTACCGACCGGCCGGGATATGTCTGGCATAATCCTGAGACAGGCAACAGGAGCATTACAGCAAGGATAAATATTTTCACATCAAAGCGTTCCAAACGTACGGTCGCCGGCATCACCTAAACCGGGGAGAATATATCCTTTAGCATTCAGTTCCCTGTCAAGTGCTGTTGTGAAAAGATCGATATCGGGATGTTTTTCAATAAGTTTTTTTATCCCTTCGGGAGCAGCAACAAGTGAAGCAAAAGTACAATCCTTTATGCCGTTATTCTTTAACTTTGATATCGCGGCTATCACGCTGCCGCCGGTTGCCAGCATAGGATCGAGTATAATTATTTTCGCATTTGCTTTGGTGGAAGGTATTTTAAAATAATAACTATTCGGCTCTAACGTTTTTTCATTTCTTTCCATACCAATATGACCAACTTTAGCATCAGGTATAACCTCAAGGAAACCGTTTACCATTCCAAGTCCAGCCCGCAGTATAGGCACCAGAATAATCTCCTGCGACAACCTGTAACCTGTTGTTTTCTCAAGGGGTGTTTCAACCTCAATTTCCTGTATCTTAAATTTCTTACTGATTTCTATCGCGAGAATAATTGATAACCGATTAACAGCTGCACGGAAAAATTCGGGACTGGTATTTTTGTCCCTCAGCTGAGTAAGTTCTCTTTTGACAATCGGGAAGTCAAGAAGAGTAAGGTTTTTGTATTCCTGTTCCATTTTCATTGAGTTCAACGTAGAAAAATTATTTTACTTTTCTTCCCAAAATAGATAAAAGATTTATAAAAGGAGAAAGAGGCGGGGTATAATTGTAATTAAGGTCTGCAAGTATGTGGGCCGAAGATTTCAGTTTAATTAAGGCAGAAATGATATCGCCATAACCAGATACTTCCTTTCCCCCAAGAAATGCTGCACCCAGTATATTTTTGTTCAATGCGTGATAAACAATTTTTCCAAAGACCTGCCTGCTATCCGGCATCACTTTTACAAGGTTCGGGGCTGATG
>DATFVA010000006.1:0-2403 GCA_035260565.1 Ignavibacteriaceae bacterium
CTGTAAAAACAACTTCAGCGGATGACAGGAACATTATCACTATTCTGCTGACTGAAATTTTAGATGCCGGGGAGAAGAAAGTCACTGCATAGTATAGTAGACATTCTTTTCGGGTAAATGCGAATAATCTCATTGGCTTTCTGTATTTAAAGATTTTTACTTAATTTATTGTATAATTCTGGAAACAATTCAAACCTCAGAAAGTATAAGCGACGTTGGCGGACAATAATCTGGACGAACTTACAGATGAAGAATTAATCCTTGAGTTTCAACAGAATAACACTGTTCGGGCTTTTGAAATTCTTGTAGAGAGGTATAAAAATCCTCTTACAAATTATGTGTTCAGGTTTCTGGGTGATTATGAAGCCTGTATGGACGTTGTACAGGACGCTTTTATAAAAGTTTACAGGTATAAGGATTCATACAGTTCCATTGCAAAGTTTTCTACATGGATATATACAATCGCCGGAAACCTTGCAAGAACCGAATACCAGCGCCGCAGAAGAAGGAAGTTCTTTTCAATAAATGCTTTCGGTGAAGATAAAGATGAAACTTATGATATTCCGGATGAGAGCTATCGTCCCGACCAAATAACCGACAGCGGAATAAAGGATGAAATTATTCAGAATGCCATTCAGAAAGTTTCACCCGCATACAGAGAAATGGTGATATTAAGAGATATACAGCAGCTTTCCTATGAAGAGATTGCTGAAATAACAGGGATTACAGTCGGTACCGTAAAATCCCGTATTAACCGTGGAAGAGCTCAACTCCAGAAATTATTGAAAGATATATATAGAGAGTAAAAGGTGATGCCGTGAATCCGAATGATGATATGAAATACCAGGATGTAGTTAATAATCTTAAGCAGATGCAGCAGGTTAAAGCTCCTTCCGGCTTTGAAGCTGACCTAATGCGCAGAATAAACTCCGGCAGATACCCGGCGGAAAACTCTTACCGGCGGAAAATATTTCTCCCTTACCGTCTGATTCCTTCGGCAGCACTGGCATTGACAGCAATCCTTCTGATATTCGTACTTAATAATAACGGAACAACGCAGGATAATCCCTTACTGCAGGCTCCACGGGAAAGAGAGGACTCAGCAACAAAGACAAAGACCGCCCTTGTTTCTTCAGAAGGGCAATCCGTTTCAAAAGATGAACTCAGCACTTCCCGGGAGATATCCGGGGGTCAGAAAATCGCAGATAATCTGCGTCAGGATAAACCTGCAGGGAATTCGGCACCGAATAAAGAGAATTTCAGTCCCACTGTAAAAGGAAATATTTCGCCTGCAGGAAACAGCGACCGGTTTATCACCGCAAATTTCACTTCAAACAGAATCACCGACTACCCTGTCAGTAAAGCCGGACTTAATTTCAGACAGATAAACCTTTCGACCGAACAGAAAGTCCAGCTCAGCCGGCTGAAAGAACGTCTTGAACTGATGTTCAACGAGCGCAGCAAGCAATAATCGGACTTCCAAATTGTTCGTCATCTATGTTTAAATAATCAACACCTTTGACAAAATGTCAGTCCCCTTAGTTATGCAGTATTAGTACAGTAGTAATACAGTATTTATGCAGTATTTGAACTCAAAATGAGACACGCCAAAAACAGCCAAAAAATGCAATTTTCGCGTGTTGAAAAATTCTATATCTGACAAAATGTCAGTGTCACAATTCGGGAATCCCTGAAATCCTTTCGCCCCCGTTTCTTATTTAATTGCCTGTTCAAGATCTTCGATCAGGTCTTCAATATCTTCAATTCCTACAGAAAAGCGGATCAGGCTGTCGGTAAGTCCCATTGCTTCTCGTTTTTCTTTTGGAACCGCAGCGTGAGTCATGCTTGCGGGGTGACTGATAAGGCTTTCTACGCCTCCGAGACTTTCTCCGAGTGTAAAGATCTTAACATTTTTTAGAATACTTTTAGCCGTTTCCACATTCCCGAAATCTGCAGATATCATTCCGCCGAAACCTGTCATCTGTTTTTTAGCCAGTTCGTGCTGGGGATGGGATGTTAATCCCGGGTAGTATATCTTTTTACAATAACCGCTTTTTTCCAGATGATCTGCAAAAGCAATTGCATTGGAATTATGTCTTTCCATTCGGACGGCAAGAGTTTTTGTGGAACGAAGAATCAGCCAGCAGTCGAACGGCGAGGGCACTGCACCAACAGCATTCTGGACATATCTCAAACGATCGTGGATTTTATCATCGCTGGTAACAAGGATTCCACCGATCACATCGCTATGCCCGTTAAGATACTTCGTCTGGCTATGGAGAACCACCGTGGCACCAAGAGTGAGAGGGTTCTGAAAATAAGGACTCATAAAAGTATTATCAACTATACAAACCATGTTATTCTTTTTACAGATTTCTGCCGTACCTTTTATATCTGTAAGGT
>DATFVA010000007.1:0-2667 GCA_035260565.1 Ignavibacteriaceae bacterium
CGGATCCTTTGGCATATCTTACTATTTCATTTATTTGATCTTTATTATAACCGAGCCTTTCAAGTGCAGGCGGTATTGACTGGTTGATGATTTTGAAATATCCACCGCCAGCCAGTTTTTTAAATTTTACAAGAGCAAAGTCGGGTTCTACACCTGTAGTATCACAATCCATAACCAGTCCGATCGTCCCGGTAGGTGCAATAACCGTAACCTGGGCATTTCTGAAACCAAACTGACTTCCCATTTCAAGGGCGAGATCGGCATCCTCCCTTGCAGCCTTCAATAAATCTGACGGACAGTATTTGGGATTGATTCCAACAGGATAAATAGATAATCCTTCATATTCTTCATGCGGAACATTATAAGCAGCTCTCCGGTGATTTCTGATAACCCTAAGCATAGACTCTTTATTTTTTTCGTATTTGCTGAAAGGTCCTGTTTCTTTTGCCATTTCTGCAGAAGCAGCATAAGCTGTCATATGCATAATAGCAGTTAATGCACCGCAAATAGCAAAACCTTCATTGCTATCATAAGGAATTCCCTGCAGCATTAGTAATGAGCCAAGATTAGCATAACCTAGACCCAGAGTTCTGAAGTCGTAGCTCAGCTGTGCAATCTCTTTACTCGGGAACTGAGCCATCAGGACACTGATTTCCAAAACAACCGTCCATAACCTTGTAGCATGACGAAAAGAATCAATCTGGAACTGTTTAGTACCTGATTCATAAAATTTAACAAGATTCAATGATGCAAGATTGCATGCAGTATCATCGAGGAACATATATTCACTGCAAGGATTTGAAGCTTTGATTTCACCGTCATTCGGACATGTATGCCATTCATTTATTGTGGTGTGGAACTGTGTTCCGGGATCGGCACATGACCATGCGGCATAACTGATTTCTTCAAATAATTCCCGTGCTTTGAGTGTTTTACAAGGTTTAGGAGTGCGGTTATCTTCCTTAGCTTTTTTCTTTTCTGTCCTCCAGTAAAGATTCCAATCGCCATCATTCTGCACGGCTTCCATGAACTGGTTTGTAACGCGTATTGAGTTATTGGAATTCTGTCCCGACACTGTTGCATAAGCATCCGAGTTCCAATCGACATCATAAACCGGGAATTCTATTGATTTAAAACCGAGTTTTGCAAGTTGTATAACTCTTTCAACATAATTATTAGGAATCTGAGCTCTCCGGGCATCCAGAACCGCATTTTTTAATTTATTGTTAAAATTCTTATTGAAACGGTCATTCTCCGGGTGTTCATCATAGCAAGCCTTCATAATCGCATTAAGATGGTAATTGCATAATTTTGAACCTGAAACAAGCGAAGCAACTTTTTGCTCTTCAACAACCTTCCAATTAATATATTCCTCGATATCAGGATGATCAAGGTCAAGCGTTACCATCTTTGCTGCCCGACGTGTTGTTCCGCCGGATTTGATTGCTCCTGCAGATCTATCGCCGATTTTCAGGAAAGACATTAAGCCTGACGATTTTCCTCCACCGCTCAGAGGCTCATTAGCTCCTCTCAATTCGGAAAAATTAGAACCGGTACCAGAACCATACTTAAAAAGTCTTGCCTCCCGTACCCAGAGATCCATAATACCGCCTTCATTTACAAGATCGTCGCTAACCGACTGAATGAAACAAGCATGAGGCTGAGGATGAGTATAAGCATCCTGGGAAGCCGTCAATTCGCCCGTTTTATAATCCACATAATAATGTCCTTGTGAAGGTCCTGTAATGCCATAAGCCCAGTTCAGACCGGTATTGAACCACTGCGGACTATTTGGTGCAGCCATCTGGTTAGCAAGCATGTACATCATTTCATCATAAAAAGCCTTTGCATCATCCTCAGTATCGAAGTAATTAGCCTGCCAGCCCCAATAGGTCCAATTTCCGGCAAGGCGATGGAACACCTGTCTCGCATCAGTTTCAGAAGATTGTCTTTCTTTTTCAGGAAGCTGTTCAAGTTTCTCAGTATCAGCCTTGGAGGGCTGCAGCCATGCAGGTACACCCTTTTCTCTGCTTTTTTTGAGAAGTTTAGGTACACCGGCTTTTCTAAAATATTTTTGTGCAATTATATCGGTGGCCACCTGCGACCACTGGGCAGGTACGTAAACATCTTCCATATGGAATACGATTGATCCATCGGGGTTCTTTATTTCGCTGACCCTTTTCACAAAATTAAATGAAGATAAAGGATCTTCTCCGGCTGAAGTAAACAATCTTTTTATCTGCATTAAAATGCTCCTGCGCTTAAAGTGAATATCGTATTGTTAATTTTCTGATCTGCATTGTAAATAAGTTGTTCTTTAAAAGAAATGTTACTGTAGAGTGGACAAGTTTTCCGGGAATATTTAAAATAAATATTGTGTTTCATTAAGGATAATTCGGGTTGTATTTTTTGTCGTAACTAAACTGAAACTAAAAAATTTTTTTCTAAAAAAAAATATGCGGGAGAAAATATTTTTTATTAAACTCTTCTTTCTCTACAAACATTATCATAATTTTTTACAAATACAAAAAAGAAATTTTTTTAATTTATTTGCTTCTAACTATACTTTTTTTACCAGTCTATAAAGCAAAGGTTTCATCAATTATTTATACCTATTTTTATTTAACTTTTAAAGACATTAATCTGATCTATAAGCATTAATGTGAT
>DATFVA010000008.1:0-9365 GCA_035260565.1 Ignavibacteriaceae bacterium
CAGAAGATGGATGCGCTTAGTTCCCAGGCTAATATTGCAGGATACAAAAGCGTTATTATGTGTGCGGACACCCTGGGTAAAATATTTCCACTTATGATGACTGCTGCGGGGACAATCTCGCCAGCTAAGGTTGTAATAATGGGTGCAGGTGTGGCCGGTCTGCAGGCTCTCGGCACTGCTAAGAGACTTGGTGCTGTAGTTGAAGTATCTGATATACGGGCAGCGGTAAAGGAGGAAGTTCAATCGCTCGGCGGAAGGTTTATAGAAGTTGAGGCAGAAGAGAACATGCAGGATGCCGGGGGATATGCCAAAGAAGCATCAGAAGAATTTCTTAGAAAGCAGAAAGAACTGATATTTAAACATATAACAGAAGCCGATATAGTAATTACCACAGCGCTTGTTCCGGGTAAAAAAGCTCCGGTTCTGGTTACAGAAGAGATGGTAAAAAATATGCGTCCCGGCAGTGTTATTCTTGATATGGCTGTTGAATTCGGAGGAAACTGCGAGGTAAGCGAAAAAGGGAAGACAGTCAAAAAATACGGAGTAAATATTATCGGCGAACCGAACCTGCCGAGCCTGGTTCCCAACCATTCAAGCGAAATGTACTCAAAGAATCTTCTCAGCCTTATTACTCATATCGGGAAAGAAGGAAAGGTAACACTAAACCTTGAGGATGAGATTGTAAAAGGAAGTCTTATTACGCATAACAAAGAAGTGATTAACCCAAGAGTAAAAGAATTATTAAAGTAGTTTGCTGATATGCAATCAATTCTTGTAAATTCAAAACATTCCGGCAAACATAAGGAAGGAAAATGTTTATGGAGGATTTAACTTTTTTAATGCACATCTATGTGTTTGTGCTGGCAATATTCGTGGGATTTGAACTGATAACGAAAGTGCCGCCAACCCTGCATACCCCGCTTATGTCGGGCTCGAATGCTATTTCGGGAATTACAATTGTTGGTGCATTGCTGAGTGCAGGACTCGAGCAGTTTACCATAAGCACAATACTCGGGATGGTTGCGGTGATCTTTGCGATGATAAATGTTGTGGGCGGATTCCTCGTTACCGACAGAATGCTAAAAATGTTTAAAAAGAAAAAGTGAGGATAAAAAATGAGAGTAGTAATTGAAATAACTTACCTGGTATCCTCAATCTTTTTCATTTTTGGGATTAAATATCTCGGCTCGCCGAAGACAGCGCGTAAAGGCAACCTTTTTGCGGCTATCGGAATGGCAATGGCGATTATAATTACGTTATTTGATCAGCACGTTCTTACCTTTGAATGGATACTGATAGGTGTGATAGTTGGGTCTTTAATCGGTGTAATCCTTGCTATTAAAGTTCCAATGACGGGAATGCCCCAGATGGTTGGTATGCTGAATGGTTTCGGCGGAGGCGCTTCAACGCTGGTGGCTCTTGCAGAATATTACAAGCTTAATCCGAATTACCCTGTTGAACAGGGATTGCCTTTTAATCTTCCCATAGATCAGGGGGTAGCGATAATCCTGAGTTTATTAATAGGGGGGGTTACATTTACCGGTTCAATGATAGCTTTTGGAAAGCTTCAGGGCATAGTTACGGGTAAAGTAGTTAAATATCCTCTGCAGCATCCAATGAACCTTATTTTACTGCTTGCTGTTCTTGGAGGGGGAGCTTACTTAGTAATTAATCCAGGTTCAATTTCTTTAGTACTGATTATAACACTTGTTTCCCTTGTGCTTGGAGTCCTGCTTGTACTTCCAATCGGGGGTGCAGATATGCCTGTGGCAATTTCTTTATTGAATTCATATTCCGGAATTGCAGGATCCACAACGGGATTTGTCCTGGGAAATAATGAATTAATTATTGCCGGTGCGCTCGTAGGGGCATCGGGGATCATTCTGACTTTAATAATGTGCCGTGGAATGAACAGATCATTGATGAACGTACTGCTCGGCGGTTGGGCTTCTGCCGGTACAACCGGGGCGGCTACCGGCACAACTTCACCCAAAGGTGATGTTAAATCAATCGATGCTGAGGAGCTTGCGATGCTTCTTGATGCCGTAAGCAGTGTTATAATCGTACCGGGTTATGGAATGGCTGTTGCACAGGCTCAGCATGCAGTAAGGGATTTAATGAATGTGCTTGAAAAGAAAGGCGTAAATGTCAGGTTCGCAATCCACCCGGTTGCCGGAAGAATGCCAGGGCATATGAATGTTCTGCTTGCTGAGGCACAGGTGCCATATGATAAGCTTTATGCGATGGAAGACATAAACGATGATTTTTCCAATACTGATGTTGTAATAGTTATCGGTGCAAACGATGTTGTTAACCCGGCTGCACGCCACGATCAAAGCAGTCCAATCTATGGAATGCCCATACTGAATGTGGATTATGCAAAGACAGTAGTTATAAACAAACGTTCCCTAAATGTAGGATATGCAGGAATCGATAATGAATTATTCTTCTACCCGAATGCACTGATGTATTTCGGTGATGCGAAAGATGCGATAACCAAACTAACCAACGAAATAAAAAACCTGTAAGCGTTTATCTAATAAGAACTCCCGCATATACCGGGAGTTCTTATTTTAATAAATTATTTTTTTAAAAGGGTGCCCGAGGATGAACTTGAGGAAAGAATATTTATTTCTGTCAATTGTTCTTTTGTCAATTGTGTTATTGTTATCCTACCATAAAAACCAGCAGGATGATGCTTATATATACTATACATATGCACATAACATTGCTGACGGGAACGGGTATGTTTTTAATCTGGGGGAAAGAATTAACGCCACAACATCTCCTCTTTATACGCTTTTAACGGCTCTTATTTATTATATCTTCTCGTTGATCATTCCCGGTGCCGGTGTTCCTGCCGCAGGGGAATTGATAAATGCGATGAGCTTAATTTTTGCTGCCTTTGCCTTATATAAGATCTTTATACATTTCCGTGAAGAGAGATTAGCATACTTTTCCCCATTATTCTTTTTAATTAATCCCCTTGTAAAGCATGGTGCGGGAATGGAATCGATTCTGATGATCGCTCTGCTGTTATGGGGGATCTATTTTTACTTTCTAAACAAATTCAGTATCTCCGCAGTCTTACTTGCACTTGCATTCCTGGCAAGGTTTGATGCCGCTCTTTTTTTGCTGATATTGCTGTTATGGCAGGTCTTTCACGAAAGGAAGGCCCCTCCATTGCTGAGTTTTCTCGTTTTTTTCGTAATTATTATCCCCTGGTTTATATTCAGCATCATTTATTTCCATTTACTTATCCCTACAACTATTTTTATAAAGCTGCACCAGACTGCATCAGATTTTTTCGGTGTTGGACTTGTCTATCTTAATGGATTTCCCCGACTATTTCCCGGAGGCCCGGTTTTAGCATATATATTTTTAGCTTTGCTGTCCGGGTCGTTCATCTTAATTTTATTCACAAATAAAGAAAGATTCAAAAATCCATTTTTTATCCTAATAATTTCTTGGACGCTGTGTCATTTCCTTATTTATTCATTCATCCTCAATACTCCTGCATATCCGTGGTACTATACGCCGTATATACTTTTATTTGCAATTATTTTTTCCGCTGCTCTGGAGGAGATTTATAAACTGCTTCACAATAAAAGGTTATTCTACGCCGGCGCTGTAATTATCTTATTATCGGGACTGATACTCCCTGCAAAGACATTCCTTTCCCCGTTTAATTACAAATATGATCTGTACAGTAAAGCCGCCGAATGGCTGAATGAAAATGCCGGGAAAGGCTCCTCGGTTATGATTGACGAAATAGGGATTGTAGGTTACTACTATCGTAAGGGAAAAATAATTGATGCGTTTGGTCTGATAAATCCCGAATCTGCAAAAAGAATTAATGAGGGCGATTATGACTGGACTATACGTCAATATAAGCCAGATTATATTGTTGCAGATTATCCGAACGGCCATAAGTATTTAAGTACCAGCGGCTCTATCCTCCGTTCGTCATATTCTGAAAAAGCAATATGCGGAAATACGTCGAAGGTGATTATATATCGTAAGAACGGAATGTAGCAATGTTTTTTTAAGCTCAGAAATTTCCGCACTTTTGTTTAATTGAACTGTTAAATTATTCCAATTAAAGTATATTACACAAAGAAAAAATTCCGGGTTATATGAATAAACTTTTCTTACTCTGCTTAATCTTTATTTCTGCCGGGGCTGTGTTTTCCCAGCAGACCTTCACCTTTGATTTATTTACTGCCCAAATTCAGAATTCGAAGCTGACAGTAAGAGACAACAGCGGTAATTCTGTTTTTGAGATGACTTTCAACAGTCCGCGCGATTATACTGTTGACCTGGACGGTGACAGTGTGGATGAATACATAGTTATTGACTCATCCGGAAGTCCCGACATTCCCGATTACATAATTTACATTTTCAATACCATTGATGAGTTTTCACTGGCGGATTCTATGCACAGCGGTACTACAGAACCGTATGACATTTTTTCAAACGAGGAGGGAGGAGAAATTATCGTGACCGGTGATGCCGGCTTCGAGGTATTTAGTGGTAATGACACCGAGAGTGATATATTCCTTCCTATCAACTGCTGGAAATATGACAGCGGGCAGGTATATTTAATAAATGCTGATATTTATGATCTTTTTATTCAGGAGAATGAAGAAATAATAGATTACCTGGATTCATTTTCGGAGTCTGCGGAATACAATTGTGATATGAGCCGGCAGAATAAATCTGCCATTGCCGCTGCATATGCGAATTATATCGATGCGGGAGAAGTTGCCATTGCGTCGCAGTTCATAAAAAAGTATTATCTCTGTGCAGACATCGATGACTTTATAAAAAATATTAACCAGATATTAAACCAGGGAGATACGCGATGAAAATGGAATGGAAAAAGTTTGAAGGAAAGACCCTGCACATTACACTTTATGAAAATTATGGACTTACCACCGATCCTCATTCAGATACACCCATATATGAAATAGTATTCAAGTCGGGTAAATTGCTCGAAGCTTATGACGACGGTCTTCTTCTTGAAACATACAGAGAAAGCGAACAGGTCAGAATATACGTGCCGTATCAATCAATTAAATGTGTTGAAATCTTTAACATTTAGGGGAAACATTGTATAGAATAATAATTCTTTTAATTGCAGTTCTGCCGGCGGTATTGTATGCACAGCCGGATGTTACTGTAAAATCACTTCTTGCATACCCGGATGAGAATGTAACTGAACTTCCTGTAATTACAGGGGGAAAGCTTACAATAGAATTTGATATTGAAGCCGAATATGTTCCTCAGCTGAGCATAGTCTTCCGGTTTTGTGATAAAAACTGGAATCCAACAGGGAATTTATTCCTTGCAAACAACGGTTATAATATATATACAGACCTTGATTATTCTGTCCTCCCCGTATCAGTAAAAGAAGCCAGGTATCATTTCAGTGCTTCATTTCCTGATAAAAGAGGAATGATCTCTTTTCCTTTTTCAGGGAAGTGGAAGTTCTTTATCACAGGGGCATATGATACGTCCAGGGTTTACGCTTCCGGTAAATTTGTCGTTATAAAAGGCGAACTCCCTATGAATGTGAGTTTAACGAAAGAAAAGCTGGAGGGTGGAACATATTTCCCGACTGAGCTGGCTTATGTATTTAATATAACTGCTGACTTTAACCTTCCTGAAAAGTTCTATCCATCATTTGTTGATCATATGGAAATAATTGAAAACCACAAAACGGATTACCCTTATATAGTGGACAGGATATCAAATACAAATCAAAGACAGTTTTATTGGAATGGCGACAGGAAGTTCACCTTTACTATAAGAGACATCCGCCCCGGAAATGAATACAGGCAGACGGACATCAGGGATTATAATAAATTTACCGGAGAGACTGTTAAAGCACAATTTGACGGACTTGAATACTCAAGATTCTTTAAGGAAGGATCTCCGGATTTAAATGGTGGAGAAATCCTGTTAAATTATAAAAACGATTACGCCACTTATAAAAAAGTAGCCTTCTCAATTCGTCCGCCGAATGATATATATAATGATGTCTTCCTTGTAGGGGCCTTCAATAATTGGGAAGTGACGCCGGAGTACAAAATGGTGCAGGCGGGTGGAATATATTCAATTACAACTATTCTGAAACGGGGGATATACGATTACCAGTATGTTACGGGTGAAATATCCGGGAATAGTGTGAAGGATATCGATTGGTATACTCTTGAAGGAAATGATTGGGCAACAGCAAATTATTATTATGTATTTTTGTATTATAATGATCAGGATCTGGGCGGATATGATCATATAATCGGTTATGCGAAAATCTACAGCAATAAAGGTTGAAATGGAAAAATTAAAAGTCGGAATAGCAGGAACAGGTCATCTCGGTAAACTGCATGCCAAAATGTTCAGTTCTATACCTGACTGTTCATTAATAGGAGTTTTTGATGTTAATCAGATTCAATCAAAGACGGTAAGCGATGAATTCGGTATTGAAGTTTTTGATAGTCTCGGAGCTCTTCTTAAACAGGCTGATGCAGTCTCGATAGCTGCAACAACAAGTGCGCATTACGAACTTGCAAAAGAATGTATTCAGGAAGGAAAACATGTCTTTATTGAAAAGCCTATCACGGCAACTATTCCCCAGGCGGAGGAAATAGTTAAACTTGCTGCAGAAAAAAATGTATTCCTTCAGGTAGGACATATTGAAAGATTTAATCCTGCACTGGTCTCCCTTGAGCAGTACATTCTTGAGCCGAAGTTTATTCAGACTGACAGACTGGCCCAATTTAATCCCCGTGGTACAGATGTCGCTGTTGTTCTGGATCTGATGATACATGATATTGATATTATATTAAGCCTGATTAAAAGTAAAGTAAAGCAGATCGATGCCTCAGGTGTTGCTGTGGTCTCAGATTCTATCGATATAGCAAATGCAAGGATTCAATTTGAAAACGGAGCAGTTGCGAATGTAACTGCAAGCCGTATCTCACAAAAGAAAATGAGAAAAATGCGAATATTTCAGAGAGATAATTATATTTCGCTGGATTTTATTACCGGACTTTCAGAAGTATACAGACTGGTGCCGATTGACCAGGATACCGGGATAACTACTTTATCCTTCGGTGAGATCGGCGTCGGTGAAAAAAAGAGAAGGGTAATATACGAACAGCCTGAAATTAAAGAACAAAATGCTCTCCAGTACGAGCTACAGCTCTTTGTTGAATCTGTTTTAAATAATAAAAAACCCGTTGTATCGGGAGAAGACGGTTTGCGTGCTCTGAGAGTTGCTGAACAAATATTGCAGAAAATTGATGAATCTCAGGAAAAAATATTATCTAATTAGCAGGTTAGCGATGAAGAAAAAATATTTATATATTTTCATTCTTGCAGTCACACTTAGCGGATGCAGCGTTTACCAGTCATTTGTAAACCTGTCAAGGCTGCAGTTCAAGCTCGGTCAAGTCAATGGGTTTACAGTCAATGGTGTAAGCCTGGCTGGCAAATCGAAATTATCAGATTTCAGTTCTGTAGAACTTTTAAGAATCTCACAAGCTGTAGCAAACGGCACTTTACCGGTTTCTTTTGTCCTGAATGTACAGGCGAAGAATCCAAATGACGGAACAGGAGGATATCCCAGCACAAATGCTACGATAAGGGATTTCCCATGGAGACTTCTGATCAATGATAAAGAAACTATATCGGGAGGATTGAAAAATGAAGTCACAGTTCCCGGAACAGGGGAAATAAGCAATATTCCGCTCCAGTTGAACCTGGACCTTCTCAGGTTCTTCAAGGATAAAGGATACCAGGACCTGATAAACCTTGCTCTCGCTATAGGAGGGAATCAGGGTTCTTCATCCAATCTGACCCTGTACGCACAGCCTACAGTATCAACGTCCTTAGGACCCATAAAGTACCCAAATGAACTGAAAATTGTAAATGTACAGTTTACCAATAAATAAGCCAATTACTGAGTTTACCGGCTGGTAGAAAATTTTCAATTGTCAATTTACAATAAAATCTGGCTGGTAATATCTTTCATATTTATTATTGCTGCAGCCCTGTCTGCAATAGGTCATCCATCTTACGGGGATGAGACCCATTTCGTTGAGACTATAAGGCTATTCAGTTCGGCGTCCTGGCCGGATATCATAAAAGATTATCCTGAAGTAACTACACCTCTTGTTTATATTATTTATGCTGCCTGGGGGAAATTAGTTGGGACCGGCCTGATTGAATTAAGAATTCTTTCACTGATTATTTCGTTTTTATTCCTCCTTGTTTTATACCTGTACGTTATCTCATATACAAAAAACGAAAAGCTTGGTTTACTGCTCTGCGCTCTTGTGATAATTAATCCCTACATCTGGGGGCTAAGTGTCTTTATTTTTACTGATATGCTGACACTTTTGTTCGTCCTGAGTGCTCTGTATATGTTTACCAGAGATAAGCCCGGTTTAACTGCTTTTTTTCTGGGTATGGCAGTTTTATGCAGACAGTATGCAATTATCTTTACAATTGCGTTATGGCTTTACATTTCTTTAAGATCATATTATAGCCGTGAAAAAAGAACATTTTTCAAATACACACTTTACCTGTTTATATCTCTCATACCGCTCATCGTACTGACAGTTATCTGGAAAGGATTGTCACCGCCGTCAGGAACAAAAAAATTCATTTTGGATACGGGATTATTCTGGAATCCCCATGCTCTTGTCACTTATATTACTTTTTCAGCAATATATATTTTCCCCCTGCTTCTGATCTTTAATACAAGATTCTTCGCTTACAAGAAATTACTCATTCCTGCTGTAATAATAAGCTGTTTATACTTCATTTTTCCTGTAGGAGTATCAAAAGTTACCAGTATCAGTAATAATCTGGATACTGTTGGACTTATTCATAAATTACTTTTCTCGCTCGCAGGAAGAGGAGTATTATCTGAAATTATTCTGTTTGTTTTTTTCTTTGCCGGAATATGGATTATACTCATATTTTTGAAGGAAGACATTCACACAATACAATCGGGACGCATTTCACCAGTTTTATTACTTTCTCTGTGCTATTATATATTTTTAATGATTATGCCTTTTTCTTACCAGGTATGGGAGAAATATCTGATCCTGATCCTTCCTGTATTATCGCTCAGAACCGGATTGTTATTTCCGTACTTTCTGCAGAAACACGCCGCCCCCTCCCTGTAAAGCGAAACGCTGTTTCGCTTCTTAAAACACTGTAAAGCGAAATGCTGTTTCGCTTCTTAAAATACTGTAAAACGAAACGCTGTTTCGCTCTTATAACACTTATCCTCTCCTCAAAATCATGGGTATGTTCTAACCCCTGAACCTTCAACCTTTACAAAAAAAAAC
>DATFVA010000009.1:0-4872 GCA_035260565.1 Ignavibacteriaceae bacterium
AGGGAGCTTCTTCGAGGGAAAGTTTTTTCGCCTGTAATCCGACACTGGGAGAAGGTTTATTATTTCTTTTTTAAAAGAATGGTTAAAAGCCTTGGTGTAATAGTTTTATCACCTTCATCAAAAAATTCATCCATAAGATTAATCTCCAGGCCGTTATTAATTGCTGACTGCACAAAACCTGATACATTATGAGTGCAGCATTTCAGCACCTGCAAACCCTCTTCGGTTTCAAACCGTGCTTTAGTTCCAAGGTATTGTTTATAAGGATGAAGTTCTCCAACGTAGATAAGTCCTCCCGGGCGGAGGAAGGCAGAAGCCTGGTGAAAGATATGGTTCAGGTTTTCAATATGTTCGAGAACAAGACTGAATACAATCAGATCAAATTTATTGCTTGTAAAATTCCATGCTTCAGTAATATCAGCTGTGAGAAACCTTACTTTTTGTGAATTGATTTTCTCTTTTGCCTTATTGAGCATATCATCCGACAGATCAACGGCAGTGATATGTTCAGCTTTTTCTAACAGCCAGACGGTATTTTTTCCGGTACCGCATCCTATCTCAAGGCAGTCTTTAAAATTGTAAAATGCAAGTGTCTGTCTTAATGCTTTTGCTTCAAGGTCGCGTGTTTTATTCTTATTACTGTCGTACTGCTTTGACCAGAGGTTGTATGCTTCTTTTGTATCCATAATTTTAATGAAAACTAAAAGTTAATTTAATAAATCAATTAGATAAGTTCCGAAAATGGGACACGGAATTAACGGATCAAATAGATTTACACAGAGTTCAATAGTTATAGCTGATCCTCTAAACTTAAGCAGCCAGCTCCCGGTTATATTTATTCCTATACTGGATGGGAGATAAGCCGGTAATTTTCTTAAAGGTAGTACGGAAAGCTTTAGTATCTGTGTAACCGACCTTATACATTATCTCGCTGACATTTTCCATTGAAGTTTCCAGGCTCATTTTTGCCGCTTCCACCTTAACACGCTGGATATATTCGACCACCGTATTAGCGGTAGCTTTTTTGAATCTGCGTTCAAGATTTCTTCTGCTTACGGCAAGCATTGAAGCTAATTGTTCGACAGTAATCTTATCCTGGTAATTGCTTTCAATGAACTCCTGCGCTTTTTTAATTTGTTCATCCTCGTGTTCTTTTTGTCCCCGGAACATAATAAAAGGCGACTGGCTGTCGCGGTCTATATCTATCATAAATGCTTTTGAGATGAGTACCGCAACCTCACGTCCCGCAAATTTCTCAATTAGATATAAAAGAAGATTCAGGTATGAATAAGCTCCGCCGCTTGTATAAATTCCCGTATCTTCGGTCATTATCTTATCATCAAGCAGGTTTGCACCCGGGTACATTTTTCGGAAATCATTAGCAAACCTCCAGTGAGTTGTGCACCGTTTCCCTTCCAGTAACCCTGTTGCGGCAAGGAAGAAAGAACCAATGCAGAAGCTTGCAATTTCAGCTCCGTTCTTATACTGCTGTATGATCCAGGGAATAAATTCTTTATTTCGCTCTACGCCCTTCTTCTGATCACCAAACAATGCAGGTACAATTATCAGATCAGTTTTCTGTACACCCCCGATGAGAACATCAGGATTTACAGTGAACAGACCTGTAGTCTGCCGTATTTCCTTCGAAATTCCAACGAGGTGAGTGTCAAATACCGGCTCTCTTCCCAACCCTGTAAGCAACTCATTAACTTCAGAAAAGATGTGGTACGTACCTTCAATGTTTACCATACTCGAATGTCCAAGCGGAATTAATATTGATATGTGTTTCATAATAGTCTTATGATTAGGTTAGTGCAAAGTTCTGGTTAATTGAGGTTGAATATAGATAACGGGTTTGTCGCGATCAACCCGATAAGTTGCCGTAATTACACCTTATATGATATAAGTCACCCCGCGGACTATTGATTATGAAATTCTCTTTTTATAAGCTTCCAGAGCTTCCATCAGTAGCGTTTTTACTGCCGACGATTCGAGCTGCTTATCCGAATTTATCTGAACGTATCGTGATAATTTAGCCGTTCCCTCAAGTAAATTTTCAGGATCCCGTAATTCAGCCCCTTTATAAAATCCCAGCTTCACACCTTTCTTTGAGGGAATGATTGTGCAGATCATGTCCCTGTATTTCTGTCCATAAACGTATGCAATCATCCTTGCCGGAAGATCGACCTGTTCAATTATGCCGGGAAGGAGTTCAGAAAGGACTTCACGGAGTTTCATTACCCGGTCAGCTATTTGTTTATCGTAGTTCCCGAGGAATATTCTTAATTTACCGTCTTCTTTCATACCTGATTTTAATTATTATCAAACTCTAATTTATAACCGGGAGATAAATAATCAAAAAATGATTAGTTGGAATTTCCCTCATTTTAGAAGGATAGTTAGAAATGTGAGTAATTAGATATTGACGCATTCACCCCCCCGGATTGGCGTAATCAGGTCTTCCATTTATCAAAAAACGCACTTACCTTTGCACAGAGTTTAAAACTAAAACAAAAAATATAATAAGATCAATCATTATGATTTCAGAACCTATAACTGAATATCGTAGGGCACAGTATTATATCTCTTTAAAAGCAAAAGTTAAGCAGAACGAAATTCCTGCACAGCTGCCTCCGAATTTTATCCTACTGATCCGGACAATGAACCTGATCCTGAAAAATGGCAGACTGTGATAATGACGGGAATACAGGAAGTTTAAGGACAGACTTACGAATGAGATTAAAAGGAATGTCGTTAAAAAACAAAAAGATTGTTTTAAGGTTTATGTCAGAATTCATAAAAGGTAATAATGATTCTTACATAGACTATTTAACAGATGATATAAAATGGAATATAGTAGGTATGCCGTCAATTAAAGGTAAGAGCAATTTCCTTCAGGCAATGGAGATGATGGAATTATGGCAGTCATCGCTAAAGGATAAAAATATTTCAATTGAATATATCAAGAACATAGTTGCAGAAAGTGAATTTGTTGTAGTTGAAAGTGCCGGGAAAAATAATAATTCCTGCAACTGCGATATCTATAAAATTAAAGACGGAAAGATACAGGAACTGACGACGTACATAGTTGATACTTCTTTGAATGAATAACTGAAAGTAAAAATAATAATTATATGAAAGGTGAACAAAATGCTTAAAAGCAGCAAAGCATTCAGCAGTTTTTCTGTTAATGACTCCGAGAAGGCAAAACAGTTTTATACAAAAACACTTGGACTGGAAGTCTCAGAAGTCCCTGAAATGAAAGGATTATTAAATCTTCATGTCAAAGGCAGCGAAAATATAATGATCTATCCCAAACCTAATCATCAGCCGGCAACTTTTACTGTCCTGAATTTCATGGTAAAGGATGTTGAAAAAACAGTTGATGAGTTAACCGGTAAAGGCGTGAAGTTTGAGATCTTTGACGAGAAAGATTTAAAGACAGACAAAAAAGGCATCTCACGCGGTCAGGGACCAACGATTGCCTGGTTCAAAGATCCCGCAGGTAATTTTATTTCTATTATGGAAGAAAGAAAATAAATAAAATAATAAAGGAGACTAAAATGGTAACGATTAATCCTTATCTGAATTTCCCGGGTAATACCGAGGAAGCATTTAATTTTTACAGGTCCATATTCGGAGGAGAATTTGCGGGTCTCACCCGGTTCAAAGATACGCAGGATGGATCGAAACTTAATGCAAAAGAGAAAGAAATGCTGATGCATATTTCCCTTCCGGTCGGAAAGGGTAATACGCTGATGGCAACCGATGCGCTTGAATCAATGGGCCATAAATTGAATACCGGGAATAATTTTTCACTCTCTGTTGAAACCGAAAGCAAAGAGGAAGCAGATAAAATATTTAAAGGACTGTCGAAAGGCGGTAAGATAACGATGCCCCAGGCAGAAACTTTCTGGGGTTCTTATTTCGGAATGGTGAATGATAAGTTCGGAATTCAATGGATGGTCGGCTATACGCCCAAACAATCCTGAAGACCGGTTAAATACAGGGCCGGCTCTGTATCTTCGCTGACCCGGGCTGATTTAATAGACGATTATTTACGGTATATCAATCCTGTTATATCCGGCTGCGGAATTGTCTTAAATCAATATGAATCTAAAACTATATCTTTAACGAATTAAATTGAAGGAACTAAAATGCAAAAGGTAAGTCCATTTTTATGGTTCGATAAACAAGCCGAAGAAGCTGTAAAATTTTACACTTCAGTTTTCGGTAATTCGAAAATGGGTAGTATTACGAAATATAACGATACAAGCGCAGAGGCCTCAGGAATGCAGCCCGGTTCAGTAATGACAGCTTCATTTGAAATTGACGGCTATAATCTTACTGCAATCAACGGTGGTCCTGTTTTTAAAATTAATCCCTCAGTTTCATTTTTTGTTCATTCCAAAGATGAAAAAGAAATCGACAATTTATGGAAAAAACTCTCCGAAGGCGGAAAAGTTCTGATGGAATTAAACAAATATGACTGGAGTAAAAAATACGGCTGGGTTGAAGATAAGTACGGAGTATCCTGGCAGCTGATGCTGATGGAAAATGATTTTAAACAAAATATAGTTCCATCACTTTTGTTTACAGGTGAAAGTTATGGAAAAGCACACGAGGCAATAAATTATTACACATCTATTTTTAAGAATGCTAAAGTAGAAAATGTATTTAAGTATGGTGCAGGTTATCCCCCAAATGATCCGGAAGCTTTAATGTTTGCAGATTTTACCCTGGAAGGGAATTTATTTGCCGCAATGGATGGCGCCGGCGAACATAATTTTCAGTTTAATGAAGCAATTTCATTTGTAGTCAATTGTGAAGGTCAGGATGAGCTTAATTATTACTGGGACAAACTTTCAGAAG
>DATFVA010000010.1:0-3650 GCA_035260565.1 Ignavibacteriaceae bacterium
TCCCGTGTAGTATTTTCCCCTGGTTAAGCTAACCAGAATATATGTCGTATACATTGTCGGGGTGGAGAGATTTGAACTCTCGACCTCTTCGTCCCGAACGAAGCGCGCTAACCGGGCTGCGCTACACCCCGAAATCAAGACCCTTAAAATAATTTGTTTATACCCAAATTCCAAAATCCTCTTAAGGTGGTAGTCCGGAATGACACGTTGTACTAACGGCTGATGCCCGATTACTATCGAAGCATGCATAAAGTTTATCAAAATAGCCGCATCACCTGATGCGTCCTTCCTCCCTGGATTATAAACCGTTTACTGCCCATCCTGTGTTTCGCTTATATCCTGCGAATCGTTCACTCACTTTTACTTATAATTCAACTCCTATTTATCATTTTTTTAATTTAGGTTTGCGGGGATTACCGCTAAAGGCCTCTGTATTTTATTAAAGATCTATTCATAAAAATGATTCTGTTATTACTGCCCATCCTGTGTTTCGCTTATCTCCTGTGAATAGGTAGAGCTGGGAAGGTAGAAAGGTTAACACCGCGGATTTATCCCGGTGAAGTGAAGTAAGCGGGAAGTCTTCATAACTGTTTTAACAGTTTACAAAAAGATATTACTCACAACTCCACAACTCCAATATCTCGATGCTTCCATCATTTCTAATGACCAATGACCTTTCCTCTGCGTCCCATTAGGCAGAGTACATCGCCGTATCAAAACTGCTTTTCCCACTTTACTTTTCTCATGAATTCTCTTAAGTTTTGATCACTTAATTAAGGACCTTTAAATCTATCCGGAGAGGTGGAGAAGGAATGAATAATACCAAAATATTAAACGCTGATGAAGGTAACCTCCAAGGAAATATTCCAAGGAGGATTTTTTATATATGAACATAAAAGCAAAAGTAGTCGACCAGGATGGTCTTAACCGCATTATTACAAGAATAGCTCACGAAATCCTTGAAAGAAATAAAGGTGCAAAGAACCTTGTCCTGATAGGCATGAAAACAAGAGGCGAATTCCTCGCTAAGCGGATTTTTGAAAAGATTAAAACCATTGAAAATATCGAGCTGCCTCTCGGGATTCTCGATGTTACACTCTATAGGGATGATTTCCGTACACGGCTAAAACAGCCCCAGGTTTCTGTTTCTGATATCACTTTCGATATTAACGAAAAGATCGTTGTGCTGGTGGATGATGTATTGTATACGGGACGCACGGTAAGGTCGGCTCTCAATGCTCTGATGGATTACGGCAGAACGTCTTCTATTCAGCTTTTTGTACTGGTCGACCGCGGTCACAGGGAATTGCCGATACGCGCAGATTATGTCGGCAAAAATATACCTACTGCCAACTCAGAGGAAATTAAAGTAAAAATGGAGGAGATAGACGGCGAGGATGCAATCTATCTCGTTGAAACTAAAGAAGGATAATATAATAAATGGCTTTATCAGGCAGACATTTACTCGGATTACAGGGAGTTCCTAAGGAAGATATACAGCTTATCCTTGATACTGCAACTACTTTCCGTGAAGTGCTGGAAAGACCGATTAAAAAAGTCCCCACCTTACAGGGTAAGACTGTTGTAAATCTTTTTTATGAGAATTCCACACGTACAAGGATTTCTTTCGAGCTTGCCGAGAAAAGACTTTCCGCTGATACCGTAAACTTCTCTGTATCCGGGAGCAGCGTTAGTAAGGGTGAAACCTTCAAAGACACCATGAAAAATATTGAGGCAATGAAGGTTGATATGGTCGTAATGCGTCATTCAGCTGCCGGTACACCCCTCTTCCTTACGAAAATCTGCGATGCAAATATTATAAATGCAGGCGACGGTATTCACGAACATCCTACCCAGGCGCTTCTCGATATGTATTCTATCCGTGAGAAGCTCGGAAAACTTGAGGGTGTCAAAGTCTGTATCGTCGGCGATGTTGCCCATAGCCGCGTTGCACTCTCTAATATTTACGGTCTTAAAACTATGGGCGCCGATGTCTCTGTCTGCGGACCTTCAACAATGATCCCAAGGTTTATGGAAGAGCTTGGAGTAAAAGTAATCTATAATATCGATGAAGCTATCCAGGAAAATGATGTCCTGAATATTTTGAGAATCCAGCTTGAAAGAAAAGCACGTGAGTATTTTCCATCAATCAGGGAATATGCAAAGTATTTCGGCATTACCACCGAACGGCTTGAAAAGAACGGTAAGGATGTGCTCATACTTCATCCGGGACCCATAAACCGGGGAGTCGAAATTTCATCTGAGGTTGCCGACGGTATGCACCAGATAATTCTGAAGCAGGTAACCAATGGGGTTGCTGTCAGAATGGCTGTGTTATACCTGCTTGGTACTTTAAATTAAGAGGAAACAATGAAAATCATCTTAAAGAATATAAACCTTCTGAATCCCGATCAGGGACTAAATGAAAAAGGAACGGATCTTCTTATAACCGATGGTAAAATTTCTAAAATAGGAAAGATCCCTGATAAAGAAGCAGATGATGCTAAAGTTTATGATCTTACCGGGAAGTATGTGGTGCCCGGATTGTTTGATATGCACGTCCATCTGCGCGAACCAGGCAGGGAGGATGAAGAGACTGTTGTTACAGGCTGCGATAGCGCGGCGAATGGCGGATTTACAGGGATTGCCTGCATGCCTAATACTGAACCTGCCATCGATTCTGCGGAAGTAGTAACCCTGATTAAAGAGAAAGCTGCCAATCATATTGTTGATGTTTATCCGGTTGGTGCCGCAACTCTTGGAAGGAAGGGCGAAGTAATTTCGCCGATGGCTGAGCTGGTTGAAGCCGGTGCGGTCGGATTTTCAGATGATGGTGCTGCAATTAAGACTTCTGCGATGCTTAGAAGATCCCTGGAATATTCAGGTATGTATAATGCTCCTGTCATTGAGCATTGTGAAGATGAGTCTCTTACCGGCGGTGCGATGAATGAAGGTATTAATTCCACTACACTGGGACTGCCTCCCGTCCCTTCCGTCTCCGAAGATATTATCGTCAGCCGTGATCTTCTGATGGCGGAATACACCGGCGGTAAAATTCATATCGCTCATATCAGTACAAAGAAATCGGTTGAACTGGTAAGAGAAGCAAAGAAGAAGGGGATTAAAGTCACTGCAGAGGTTACCCCGCATCATTTCACACTGACCGACGATGCGGTTAAATCTTACGATACTAATGTGAAGATGAGCCCTCCCCTGAGAACTCAGCAGGATGTTGATGCGATTCATAAAGGATTAAAAGACGGGACAATAGACTGCATTGCAAGCGACCACGCTCCTCATTCTCCCGAAGAAAAAGAAGCCGAGTTTGAATTAGCCCCGAATGGAATACTCGGACTTGAAACACAGCTGGGACTTGCATTATCGGAACTGTATGCTAAAAAAGTTTTAACTCTTGAACAGTTAGTTGAAAAGATGGCAGTAAATCCCAGGAAGATCCTGAACCTGCCCGTTCCTAAATTTGAAGCAGGCGAAACTGCAAACCTTACGATCATCGATATCGATTCAGTATGGACGGTTGATATCCGCAAATTCAAAAGTAAATCTCATAACTCACCATTCGATAAAAGATTAATGACCGGCAAAGCAGTGGGCATAATAAATAAAGGAAAGATGTACCTGGCAGACAATGG
>DATFVA010000011.1:0-8508 GCA_035260565.1 Ignavibacteriaceae bacterium
TTTGCTCCTGAGGTGTTCAGCATTAAGCCAGTTCAGTTTTTCAATATTAAATACCCCGCCGGCCTTATTTACGCCTTCCAGGGAGAATTTTTCAATGAGTTCATCCATCAGATAAAATTCTTTATCATCTGCAAAGTTCCATCCCAGCAAAGCTACAAAATTAACGAGTGCTTCCTTCAGGTAGCCATTGCTCCTGTAATCTTCCACTGCAACATCTCCCTGCCTCTTACTTAATTTCGATTTATCAGGATTAAGCAGGAGAGGGAGGTGGGCAAACACAGGCTTTTCCCAGCCGAAATAATCATAAAGAATTATATGTTTTGGCGTGGAAGGCAGCCATTCTTCACCGCGGATTACGTGAGTAATTTTCATTAAATGATCGTCTACTACATTTGCCAGGTGATAAGTTGGATAGCCGTCGCTTTTTATAAGTATCTGGTCATCCACTATACTGCTGTTAAAAATAACTTCACCCCTGACTGAATCGTTCAGAACAATCTGCTTATCAGGCTCTACATTAAGCCTTACAACGTGGGGAATATTCCGGGCAAGTTTTTCATTCACTTCATCTTCAGAGAGATGCAGACAATGTTTATCATACATCGGCTGAAGTCCTTCTCTCTGAAACTTTTCGCGTACCTCTGTAAGCCGTTCCTGTGTACAGAAACAATAGTAAGCTTTCTTCTCCGAAAGCAGTATATCGATATTTTCCTTATAAATATTGAGCCGTTCGGACTGCATATAAGGACCGTAAGGTCCTCCTTTTACAGGTCCCTCATCATAATCAAGACCTGCCCATTCCAGTGTATCTATAAGGTTTTCAACTGCTCCTTCAACAAAACGGTTTCTATCTGTATCCTCAATCCTGAGAATAAAAGTGCCATTGTTATGCTTTGCCAGCAGGTAATTATAAAGCGCAGTACGAAGCCCTCCGATATGCAGATAACCTGTAGGGCTCGGTGCAAACCGCACCCTGATGTTTTCGCTAATCATATTGAATATAATTCCGGATAAAATGATTAAATAAATATAAAAGGAGATCTGATGGTGTGATCAACTTAAGCAATATTTTTTACTGAACCTGGACTTTTACTTCTGTATAATGCTTAACCTTCTCAATGAATTCCTGGCTGTCGATAGGTTTTGGGATATAATCCGTAGCACCTGCTTCAAGACATTTTTCCCTGTCGCCCTTCATTGCAAAAGCCGTTAACGCAATTATCGGGGTATCTTTATATTCGGGAAGCTGCCTGATTTTCTCGGTAGCTTCAAACCCGTTCATAACCGGCATCTGCATATCCATTAATATGAGATGGAATTTCTGAAGTTTAACCTGCTCCAGGGCTTCGGCACCGTTCTCAACCACCACAATTGATTCAAAGCTGTTTTTCTTAAGCAGTCTTGTTACAATGATCTGAGAATGTTTGTAATCTTCTACCAGCAGAATTTTTACCGTATCTTTTTCATTAATAATTTCTTCAGGTTTTGCAGGCTCTTCGTACCTGTGTATCATTGAAGAAATAGTCCCTGAAAGCTCTTCAATGTTTACACTGCTCTTGTGAAGAAGTTCTTCGAACATACCGTCGATCTTTTTCAGCTCATCCTGGTAGTTCTCCTTGCCGGTATAGATAACAATCGGCAGTCTGCTGAATTTCGGATTAAGCTTAATCTGTTTAATTAAATCATAGCCGCTTACCTCCGGCATCTCAAGGTCTATTATTGCAAGGTCCAGATCGAGGTTGGCAATAATCGAAGATACTTTAGAAGAATGGGCTTCCGCAATTGCATTAAATCCTAATTGTTCGACAGCCTCTTTCAATAAATTAAGCGTGGGAACGTCATCATCAACTATAAGGATGTTTGAATCTCTTTTTAACCTGTAGCTCTGAAGAACCTCTACCAGGAACTTGTAATTTATCGGCTTCACAAAATATTCAACAGCGCCCATCAGGTAGGCTTTCTGCTGTTCGGCTTCAACTGAACAGACGATAACCGGTGTGTTGCGTGTAGCCTTATTTTCCCTTAATGTCTTCAGCAACTCAAAACCGTTGGCATCCGGAAGTTCAATGTCCATAAGAATGGAGAGGAAATTCTCCTTTTCAATTATTTTAAGAGTCTGCTCAGCTGAATTAACAATAACCGGCATATACCCCCATTTTGTAAGATAATTGCTCAATAATTTAGAAGTTGCATAATCATCTTCTACGACGAGTACACGGTGATTCTTTTCCGGCTTAGGGAGAGAGCTGATCTGCTGTTCGATGCTTGACGGGGCTGCAGGAACGGCTGTTTCCATAGGAAATGTAATATCATAATTAGTGCCTTTACCGACGCTGCTGGTAACCCTGATTTTACCGCCAAGGATTTCAATATATTTTTTAGCAATTGATAAACCAAGTCCCGATACGTTCCCCACTTTAGAGCTTTCAATGGATTCAACAGTAAAAGGCTTGAACAAATGTTTAAGCTTATCGGACGGTATTCCTGAACTTGTATCGGAAACCTTAATGTTTAGTGCATTCTGAGAGGTGATACATACCGCGAGTGTTATTTTCCCTTTCTCCGTCATACGCAGCGACTGAGTAAGGATATTTACAAGTATGTAGCGTAATTTCTGCGTATCCAGTTTGATCTTTGAAGGAACTCCGTTGTCTATTTTTATCAGGAATTCAATCCTGTTGCTGTCAACTTTTGACGAAAACATTTTGGTTATTTCATCCAGGAAATCTGCGATGATAATGCTATTCAGATTTTTTTTAACCAGCTTCTGTTCCACTTTTGCAAGGTCAATGAGATCATTAATGAGGGTAAGTAGACTGAAGGCATTTTCTTTTAATGTCGAAACATACTCAGCTTGTGATGTTGTTAGATTATCTTCATTCAACAGTGAAGCAAATCCGAGAATACTATTTGTCGGTGTCCTCAGTTCATGCGCAATATCAGTTACAACCTGGCTCAGACTCAGATCATTTTCCCTGATCCGGTCTTTCCATAATATCATTAGTTCTCTTAATGCTCTGCCCAGACTTTCAATTGTTTCTTTATCGGTTTTCGAAAAAGGGGTTTGCTTGGCGATCTTTATGAGGACCCTTCCATTTTCCTTTATACTCAGGAATAAACATCCTTCATAAATAACGCTGTCAGAAGCCTGGATTTCACATTCCGCAATGTTATTGAAGACTACCTGTCCATTATCGCTGCTTACAGCACGGCAGGCACTGCACTGGAATGCGGCATTTTTAGTAAAAATTTCTCTTGCTGATCCGGATTTTCCAAGGACAATAAAATTGTTCTGATCGTCAATATCAAATAAAACCACAGCCTGAAAATCCATCTGCGATCTGAGATAATCGCATATTTTTGCAGGAAGTTCCGGCGGATTCGTAAGGGCAGTATTAACGAGCTCTGTGTAATGAGAAAGAAGATCAGCGGCAATAAAATTTTGCATTGATAATAGATGTTTAGATTTTGTTCATCAGAAACAATTATTTAACCTTTAAAGATAAAAAAGAACATTATTACTTGAAAGATAAGAATTAACATCTTTAATGCAATATTCAGCAGGTAATTTCTCACTCTCAGCCAGATCCGCTCAAGCCGCCAAATCCGAAATTCGCACAATTCAATAGTATTGTCAGTGTTATGAAATTTCATTACTTTATATCAAATATTTATATTCATTCCGGATAAAGTAGATGCGTCATATTCCCAGGATTCTGATAGCAGAAGATGAAAATATTATTGCAAAGGATATTCAAAAAATCCTTATGAAGCTTGGTTACCAGGTTGTCGGGTCTGTAAGATCGGGTGAACAGCTGCTTAAAGAATATGGTGCTTCTAAGCCTGATCTGATTTTAATGGACATTAACCTTGAAGGAAATATGTCGGGAATCGATGTCTCCCGGGAACTTCAGAAAGAAAACGAAATACCTATTATATATCTGACAGCTCTTGCTGATAACAGAACCCTGCAGGAAGCAAAGTTTACCGAACCATTCGGATATATTGTTAAACCTTTTGATGAGGACACCCTCAGAACTTCGATAGAAATGGGATTGTACAAATTCGATATAGGGCAGAAACTCCGGGAACGGACACGTGAACTGGAGGAAGAGAAAATTAAAACCGATAAGTTACTGCGCGATATACTTCCCTCAGAAATAGTCGATGAGTTTAAAAGAAAAGGGGCGGTTTCTCCCAAGTTATATAAAAACGTATCAATTATATTTACAGATTTTGAAAACTTTACAGCTATAGCTGCAGGAATGAAACCGGTCGAACTTGTTTCAGAACTGAATGAGATATTTATGAACTTCGACATGATCATAGATAAATATGAACTTGAAAAGCTGAAGACAATAGGGGATTCATATATGATTGCAGGCGGTATTCCGCAGGAGAGGGAGGATCATGCTGAAAGAGCTGTTGAAGCTGCTTTTGATATGCTGAATTATCTTTCCAACAGGAATAAGTATTCTGTAAATAAGTGGAATATGAGGGTAGGGATTCATTCAGGTGAAGTTATTGCAGGTGTTGTGGGAAGATTGAAATATACCTATGATGTCTGGGGACAAAGTGTATCGGTTGCTAAATATCTCGAGAGGTACGGTATCCCGGGGAAAATCAATGTGTCTCAATCAGTAAAAAATTTGCTTAAAAATGGTTATTATTTCGATGGGAGTAATAATACCGGCAAAGGTATTAATAATATAAACTCTTACTTTGTGAGTAAAGATAGAGTGCATGCCTGAAATGACAAATATCTTTATAGCGGAAGATGAAACAATAATCGCTCTCGATATATCCAATACCCTGCAAAGGCTTGGTTATAATGTTATGGGTGTTGCTTCGTCAGGAGCAGAAATATTTCAGCAGCTTGAAAAGTCCATACCCGACCTGATAATGATGGACATTATGCTTGATGGAGATATGTCCGGAATTGAGGCCGCAAATATCATCTCACAAAAATATAGCCTGCCGGTGGTATTTTTAACTGCACTGACGGATCAGGAAACTCTGCAGAGGGCTAAAACAACCAATCCTTTCGGCTACATACTAAAACCTTATGACGAAAAATCTCTTCACTCCGCGATAGAGATGGCCCTTTATAAACATAAGGTTGAGGGGGAACTGCAGGCTAAAACCATTGAACTCGAGGAGGAAAAACGGAGAGCAGATGATCTTTTGAAAAATATTCTTCCGGCGGAAATAGTAGAGGAGATCAAATTAGAAGGTTCGGTGAAACCCAGATTTTACAATGAAGTATCTATTCTGTTCACGGAATTCTGCGGGTTTGATCAGATTACTTCAGAAACCGAACCCGCTCTTCTGCTGCAGGAATTGAACGAGGTATTCGAAAAATTTGACTCGATAGTGCAGAGGCATAACCTTGAGAAGATGAAAACTATCGGGGATTCATATATGATAGCATCCGGTGTGCCGAATAGTGTGAAAGATCATGCTGAAAAACTGGTGCAGGCGGCTATCGAAATGAGAGACTATATATTAAACAGAAACATTGAAAAAGAGATAAAGCTTGAAATGATGACAGGCATTCATACAGGTCCTGTTGTAGCGGGTATCGTAGGTATGCGGAAATTTACTTATGATGTATGGGGTGATACGGTTAATATAGCCAGTAGAATGACAAGCGGCTGCGAACCTCAGAAAATTAATATTTCGGGTGCTACACACAGCCTTATAAATAATAAATTTAATTGCGAGTACCGGGGGAAGCTTAATGCAAAAGGTAAGGGGGAGATCGATATGTATTTTGTGGAATCTAGTAAGTAAAGTCCAACTGCAGCCCTATCCTGTTATCAAGATTTCCTTCTATTTCCATGTATCCTGATCCTGTTGAACGTTCTTTTGGTTTGTATGTTTCTGAATACTTAATTGAAAGAGAGAGTCTGTATATTAAGTTGTACCTTACTGCAAGATAGATCCTGATTCCCTCTCCATAAAAGGCCGTAGTGCTTAAAATTCCGTTCAGATCATTTTCATAGCTGTAAATTGCCGAATTGAAAGAATCCGTATGAAAGAATACAGCTCTGCCGAAAAGAATAAAATTGTCTGCGGGCTGAAGTCTCATATCTTCAAATATAAGGTAACCGCTTTCAGCCGGCCGGGATGATTTGAAAAACGTATATGAATATTCAAGACGTGTTTTTAACCGCAGTCCCCTGGAAATAGCATAGGCAAAATCAAATCTGTATGATTGTTTAAGTCTTCTCACCAATATATTCCTGCTGTTCTCCAGCAGAGTGACTTCTTTATTTTCCAGCTTTATCCTGGTTTCTGCAGATAATTTTTTAACCGGTTGGGATGAGAAATGGAGCATAAATTCATTTCCCCCGGAAGGAAGCGGATTATCGAAAGTCGCGTAGGGAAACCGGAATTGATCGTAATAAAAGTTTAAAGTACCCACCTCGGTTCTCCATCTGATGCCGTTATAAATTCCAAACTCATTCTGACATGCTCCGGACCTTTCTCCAAATCCGTTCCCGTGAAGATTTATATAATTCCGGGGATAATTTCTTACAATTAATGAATAGCTGAATCCGGGAGAAGGGGATAAGCGGCATCCGCTGACAGAAGCGAGCGAATTTCCATCATAAGAATATTCTCCGAATATATTAATGTCAGATATATAAAAGTCAGTATAAGTCGAATAATAAATGAAGTTACTGCCATTAATATCAAATATATTCGATGGTATAAATGGATGATCAAATTGTGAATTGTAAACAAGAAAGCCCGAACTGAAAATACCGGATGAACTATATTCCAGGCTTAATCCATGCACGCTCTCCCTGGCGGATTTTCTTTTGCCTATCTCGTTGAGTGTTCTATGCAGTCCGTCTGCGGGAACAGAAGTTATAAATCCGGATGCCGTATCAATTACAGCATCGGTATAATTCTCTGATACGAACCCGGTAATATTCAGATGCTCCCGTTTATATTGTGCGGATGCTCCCCTAAAGAAACTATTTTCCGCAGCGCTCGTATAGGGTCTGATATTTCGTGATTTCTTTTTTACACCGAAAACCGCATCGGATCCTTTGGATATACCGTAAGGACTCCATAATGCCAGCCCCTGTCCGAATTCAACACGGTAATCACCTAATATGATGTCAAAGTTATACGTCTCTGAAAGCTCCAGAAATCCCGAGTAAAAATCATTATATAGAGGCTCACCGGGATCTTTTTCCGTCAAAAGTCCAACGCTTACTTTTTCAAAGACTGCATTTAAACGATTGTAGACTTTGAAAGGCGAACCTTTGAATACCTGGTCTTTAAATCCTCTTCTTTGCTGTATATCGTAAAGTACTCTGCTTCGTAAACTCAGTGATATTTCATCACTGATTGATTTATCTTCTTTGGGAAGTTCAGCTGCAGTTACAAATGGTAATACCTTCTGTACTACGCCGGCGGGCAGAGCAGTTACTGCATATAGTTCATTTCCGGAAAAATATTTCCCATATTTTTTCCGATGTTCTATTATCAGATTGGCCGATGATATATCCAGGTAAGGCAGATCACTGAGTTCTTGCGCAGAAGCTTTATTTAGATTCACGGGATTTTCGATGTAATACTCTATTAATTCGTACAGGTCTGAGTTATCAGATTCATCTCCCGGTTCTTCAAGAAGATCCTCAATGGCTGTTTCTGTATGAAGAACGAGTGAATCAGTTTGAGCATACCCTGCTCCGCCCAGGAGAAGCAATATTAGGAGTATAGGTTTCACGTTCGTATTAATTTATACCAAGGTGCCTTCTGATTTTATCCCTTCGGGGTTCCTCTGCACCAAAAGAAATTGTTAATCCTGCCTGGTGGGTTATTCCCAGGTCAGTATGTGTAAAGACTGCATAGTCAAAATTTAAAAAAGAATAATGTATGCCTGCCCCGGCTGTATATCTGGAAGGTTCATTCGAAAAACCCGTCCTGAGCGAAAGATATTTTATTATTCTGTACTCAGCTCCGAAGAGAACACTTGCGTTATACCGGATATCCTTTTCCAGGGCAGCGTTAAGGGTAAAACTGTCGATTATATCAATGCTCATCCCTGAATTCAGAATAACAGGTATCTGATCTTCATAATCACCGAAAGATGCATGGTTCAGGTTATGCACACAGAAACCCCACCGGATATAATCAGCCAGGTACAGAAGTCCTCCTGCATCAGCATAGAATGAACCTGTACTGCCGTAGCCCTTTATAGAAACAGTATGATAGTTAAGGGATACGCCGGCAAAGAATTTATTCTGATAGTTATAGGAGAAAGCGGCATTCAATTTTGATTCCCTATAAAGATCAAAACCGTATGTCATGGCGCCGAATCCGAAAGATCCGAAGGTTAATGGTTCATGATAGGCAATAAAAGCATTCGCAAGCTCAGAAAAACCGAAAGGAGCGGGGGAGTAGTAAATCCCGATTTCTCTCCAGTTCATTTGAGAAAGACCGGCTGGATTTGTAAAGATACAGAAAACATCATCAGCAAGCCCGGCA
>DATFVA010000012.1:0-2413 GCA_035260565.1 Ignavibacteriaceae bacterium
GTAAAGCTCTGTATATGCACCGGCGAGCAATGCCTGATCATACAGCATTTTTTCAAAGTGAGGTACCAGCCATTTTCTATCAGTAGAATACCGGTGAAATCCGAATCCTATATGATCGTATATTCCTCCCTTTCTCATTTCCAGTAAAGTATTTTCAACCATCGATAATGCTTCATTATTCTTATACCTTGCATAAAATCTCAGGAGAAAGTTCAGATTATGAGGAGATGGAAACTTAGGAGCAGTACCGAAACCGCCATAATCAGGATCATATCTTCTTTGAAATTCATTGAAAGCTTTTGTAAAAATATTCAGACCAATTTCATCACCGGAAGGTGGAGGACCAGGGTTCAAAGCTTTCACAATTTCTGAAGCAGAGCGGTTTATCTCATCACGTTTATTCTGCCATACATCTTTTATGCGGGGGATAATTTCTTTCAATCCCTGCCGGCCGAATCTTGCGTCCTTTGGAAAGTATGTGCCCGCAAAAAACGGTTCTTTAAACGGGGTCATTATAATCGTTAATGGCCAGCCGCCGCTGCCTGTCAGCATCTGGCAAACCGACATATAGATTCCGTCAATGTCAGGTCTTTCCTCCCTGTCGACTTTAATTGAAATAAAGGCATCATTCATCAATCCGGCAACTTCATCATCCTCAAAAGATTCCTTTTCCATTACATGACACCAATGACAGGTTGAATAACCGATTGACAGGAAGACAGGCTTATCTTCTTTAACCGCTTTCTCAAATGCTTCATCACTCCAGGGATACCAATCGACGGGATTATGGGAATGCTGAAGAAGATAAGGACTTTTTTCACCCGACAGCCGGTTTAATCTTTTCATAAAAATATTTGGATTTATGATTACTTTTTTAATTAAATTTAATATAAATATATTTTACATAACCTTTCGGGGGATGAATGCAGTTCAATTTATTCAAATACCCGCCAATAGTAGTTTCAATTATTTTGATATTCCTTATTACAGGAAAATCAGTTCAGGCTCAATCAATAAATACCGGCCAATATCAATATCTTTCTCCCGTTCCGGGAGCCAAAATGATTATGCCGTCAACCGGAATAATTATCCGTTACGGAACATCCTATTCTCCGGCTGATGAAAAGAGCATAAATAGTATTATCGTTAAGGGAGACAAAAGCGGTATACATAAAGGAAGACTTTTACTTCTTGAGGATAATAATACTCTGACTTTTAAACCGTATGCACCTTTTAAACCCGGTGAAAAGGTAACTGTTGAACTTAGTAAAATAAGATTAACTAACAATGCCTATACGCCTTATTTAAAATATTCTTTTACAATTACAAATAAGGTATTACATCATAAATTTAATGCGGCTGAATACCTGGGATCAGAATTTCCCGTTAAAAAAGCAAATGAAAATGAGATTGATGCGCCTGTTATCCTGCAGGATAGTCTTCCCGCGGATTTTCCCGGATACACTGTCAGCCAGGTTAATCCTGCTGCCGGATATCTTTTCTTTGCCCCGTTCAGCTGGCCGCCAATAAATCCCGTTTATATAATTATTTCTGATAATTATGGTACCCCGGTATTTTACAGGCAAATGCCCTCAACTATATTTGATTTTCAGAAACAACCGAACGGAAATCTTACATATTTTGATACCAACACGGGCATTTATTATGAAATGAACAGTAAGTACCAGATAATAAACACCTTCAATATGCAGAATGGATACAGTACCGATGTTCACGAAATACGAATCCTTGATAACGGCCACGTGCTGATGTTTTCATATGATCCGCAGGTTGTCGGGATGGATACAGTAGTGGCGGGCGGTAATCATCATGCAATTGTTACCGGGTTGATATTACAGGAACAGGATAACAGTAATAATGTGGTTTTTGAATGGAGAAGCTGGGATCATTTTAAGATAACCGATGCGGCAGAAGATATCATTTTAACTGATTCCCTGATCGATTATGTACATGGCAATGCTATTGAAGTTGATTATGACGGCAACCTTTTGATTTCCAGCAGGCATATGGATGAAATTTCAAAAATTGACCGGACAACAGGGGATATAATATGGAGATGGGGAGGAATTCACTGCAAAAATAATGAGTTTACTTTTGTGAATGATCCCTCCGGGTTTTCGCATCAGCATTGCATCAGGAGACTGCCGAATGGAAATTACACCATTTTTGATAACGGCAATCTTCATAGTCCTTTATATTCCAGAGCCACTGAATACCAGCTTGATGAAGAGAACAAAATTGCCGCTCTGGTCTGGGAGTATAAGAATGCTCCGACGACATACTCGGGGGCTATGGGAAGTGTGCAGAGGCTGGCGAATCACAATACCATAATCGGCTGGGGAACTAACAATGCACCTCCCGGAATAAAGGAAGTCGGCGTAGACGGCAGCCT
>DATFVA010000013.1:0-2552 GCA_035260565.1 Ignavibacteriaceae bacterium
GCCTGATGTTGCAATAAGGCAGGATCCGGATGAATTTGCCAAACGTTTAACAGATAACCGGAAATCAGGAGGCTTTTATAATACAAGTCCCGCTCTTTCTCCACAGGGTGATAAAATTGCTTTCATCACTGACAGAAACTATTATTTTGATGTTTACCTGATGGATGCAATTGACGGCAAGATAATTAAAAAATTGGTTGCTGGGAATAGAACTCCTGACTTTGAAGAACTGAATATCATTACTCCTAGCCTGACATGGTCGCCCGATGGCGAAAAGATTGCGCTTTCAGTTAAAAGCGGCGGTTATGATGTTATATACCTGATTGATGTAGAGAGTGAAGATAAAGATGTAATTGATGTTCAGCTTGATGGAATTCAAAGCGTTAACTGGTCACCCGATGGAAATAAACTTGCTTTTGTCGGTCATACTGCTAAAGAATCTGATATTTATATGTATGATTTAGTGACTCAAAAACTTGAAAATCTCACAGATGATATCTTTTCAGACAAAGATCCTGCATGGACACAGGATAGTAAAAAATTATATTTCGTATCCGACCGTGAAAATAATTTAGATGCAAAGAAACTTTCTAAATCATTCAAAATATATAATTTCAATTACGGCCGGAACGATATCTACGATATCGATGTTAAAAGCAAAGAAATCTCGCGTGTAACTGCTACTCCGGATGATAATGAGTCGTTTCCTGTTGTTGGGCCGGAAGGAAACAAGCTTTTATTCATTTCAGATCAAAACGGAATTAACAATATTTATAAACTTGATCTGGACAAAAATGAAACTGCAGTACCTGTAACCAATTCGTTAGATGGTCTTTACCAATTATCATTATCCAAAGACGGCAAAAAGCTTGCTTTCTCTTCTTTATATGAGGCAGGTTTCAACATCTTTCTTCTAAACAACCCATTTGACATAAACCTGGATGAAAAGGAGCTCACTCCCACCAAGTATGTGGCAGGATTAAGGAAACCTGATAACAAAGCTGACGAAGATACCCTCGTATTTGAAAATGCTCAGAGAGAAAAAGATGATTCGGAAAAACTTTCCTTTTATACAGGGAAGTATGTGGATACTACCAATGTGTATGGAGACTCAGTAAAAATCGATTTCAATAATTATGTGTTCGGAGGCAATTCATCGCTTAATATCGATTCAACTGATTCAGTCAATCAGAAATTCAATCTTACAGACAACCTGGATTCGCACGGAAATTATAAAGTAAATAAATACAAAATCACTTTCTCACCTGATATAATTTACGCTAATGCCGGATACAGCTCTCTTTACGGACTTCTGGGAACAACAGTACTGTCTTTCAGTGATGTTTTAGGAAACCATAGGCTTGTCGGGGTTACGAGTCTGCAGATAGACCTTAAAAACAGTGATTACGGATTAGCCTACCAGTACCTTGCGGAGAGGATGAATTACGGTCTCGAAGGATTTCACACTGCAAGATTTCTCTTTCTTTCACGGGGTATCGGGACAAACCTGTTCCGGTTCAGAAACTTCGGAGCAATCGGTTCATTAAGTTATCCACTGAATAAATTTTATAGGGTTGAAGGCGCCTTAAGTTATTTGAATGTATCAAGTGAAAACCTTGATAACCCGGGCGAACCAACTGAAAAAGTTTCATACCTTATCCCGACTGTTAGTTTTGTCCATGATAATGTACTCTGGGGATATACTTCTCCTATTGACGGAACAAGATACCGGTTTGATCTTTTCGGATATCCCGGATTTTTTGATTCAAATAAAAGTTTCTACTCCCTGCTCGGAGACTACCGTACTTATTTTAAAATGGGTGATTTTTATTCATTTGCATTCCGTTTATCAGGAGGATATTCCGGCGGCAGGAATCCTCAGCGGTTCTTTATCGGCGGGATTGACAACTGGATTAATCGCAGTTTTGCCACAACAGAAATCCCAATAAATTCGGCTTCTGATTTTGCCTTCCTTACTGCCGGACTGCCGTTACGCGGATTTGATTACGCGGAGCGGATAGGTACGAGATACGGATTGATGAACCTGGAATTCCGTTTTCCGCTGATCAGGTACCTCGTTACAGGTCCTTTGCCGATATTATTTAGTAACATACTGGGTGTTGCTTTTGCAGATATTGGCGCCGCCTGGAATAAAAATCATGATTTAAGATTTTTCGAAAGAAATGCTTATAACAATGTGGTAAGCCGTGATCTATTAATGGGAACCGGTGTGGGCGCCAGGTTATACTTCCTATATTTTCTCCTCAGGTTTGATGTTGCCTGGCCGTATTATGTGGATACTTTTGGTAAGCCCAAATTTTATATTTCCCTTGGGGCGGATTTCTAATTTACGGGTGTCTTTAAGAGACGCCCGTTTTCGGCTTATAAATTCAATTATCCTTTTTTTCAGCAGGTTTGCTGCCGGAAGTTTCTTTTTTACCCGGTTTGGTATTTTTATAATCAGTCTGGTAGAACCCCGTCCCTTTAAATATGGGACCTGACCCGGGGCCGATCAATCTTTTCACTATTCCATTGCACTTCGGACATATCTT
>DATFVA010000014.1:0-3257 GCA_035260565.1 Ignavibacteriaceae bacterium
TTTTTTTTTAATTTTGTAAAGCGAAACGCTGTTTCGCTAAAATGTAAAGCGAATCGCTGATTCGCTTACTAATATCAATCATCAGGCAAAACTCATTTACTATTAATTATTCCCTGCAGGAATTATGTCAGGTAAAAAATTAAAAATAGCAATAACAGGCAGCATAGGTTCCGGAAAATCAGCTTTTGCTGATTTTATAAAAGAAGCCGGATATACAATAATAAAGGCTGATGATATCTCGAAGGAAATACTTGCCCGGAATAATGAGGTTAAGGAGAAAGTGATAAATGCCTTCGGGAAAGAATCGTTCACTGACAGTGAGATAAACAGGAAATACCTTGCAGAGAAAGTTTTTTCGGATCCTGGAAATGTTATGATTATTAATTCGATACTTCACCCTCTTGTCATAAAGAAAGTAAATGATTTGATGCTGGAAGAACTGAAGAAAAGTGACAGGATTTTTGTGGAAGCTGCATTGATATATGAGGCTGATATGGAGGAAATGTTCGATTATGTCGTGTTAATTACTGCCGGAAAAGAAGTACGGTATAACCGAAAATCAGGCACTCTGACCCCCGAAGATTTTGAAAAAAGAGATTTCAACCAGATACCCGATGAAGAAAAGAAAAAAAGAGCAGATTTCATCTTTGAAAATAATGGCAGTTTAAAAGAACTTAGGGATAAAGCTAAACTTCTGCTTTCATTGATTTGATAAAATACGGAATGCCCGGTTCTGTGAATTTTTAGATTCCCGGTGCAAAAAATCTGATTAAAATTTATCTGAAATAAATTTACACTCCCGGCCTTCAAAACCCATTACTGGAATCATTAAAATCTTCCCCTGAAAAGTCAGCCGTTTTGTCAGTCTCTGAATTATTAAATTAAAAGATCAAATCTTTCAGCATTCCTGTTCCATCCGGGAGCTAATACGTACATCAATTAATTCAGGTTTCTGCGTATAGTAAAACATTCAAAAGTTGCTTAAGTTTCATACCGCATTATTTAATATTATGGTCATCATCCAGGGAGAATATAAAATTGTCGCTCATAAATAAACTTATTGTTGCTGTAGTACAATTGATGCCCAAATCAGTTGTCGGCTTTTTTTCAAAAAAATATATCGCAGGGGATACAATAGAGAAGGCAGTTAAATGTGTTAAAGACCTGAATTCCAGGGGTATTTTTGCAACTATGGATGTTCTGGGAGAATCGATTACCCGTAAAGAAGAAGCGATTGAGGCTAAGAATAAATGTATAGAGGTACTTGATACTATAGTTAAATTCAAACTAATGGCAAATCTTTCACTAAAACCCACCCAGATGGGATTAAGCATAGATGAGGATTTTGCATACAAACAGATTAAAGAACTGGTGGAAAAGGCCAGGGGGATAGATAATTTTGTAAGGATTGATATGGAAGATTCTCCTTACACCGACAAAACTATCAGTTTGTTCAAAAAGTTAAGAAGCGATTTCAATAATGTGGGTATCGTCCTTCAGGCATATCTTAAACGCACAACCAGTGATGTAATTACTCTGAACAAACTGGGTACGAACTACAGGCTGTGTAAAGGAATTTATATAGAGCCTGCCACAATTGCTTATAAAGACCGCCAGGAAATCCGTAGCAATTATCTCAAATCACTTGAACTTATGCTGAAAAATGGTAATTATGTCGGGATTGCCACACACGATGAATACCTGATAAAAGAAGCATACCGGTTAATAAAGGAAATGAACATTCCTAAAGATAAATTTGAGTTCCAGATGCTTCTTGGTGTAAGAGAGGATTTAAGAGAAAAAATAAATAAAGACGGGTATAAAATAAGGATCTATGTGCCGTTCGGAGAGGACTGGTACCCGTATTCTATCAGACGTTTGAAGGAAAATCCTCAGGTCGCGGGGCAGATTTTTAAGAATATATTTTCTTTTGAGAAATGAAGGTATTAGGAATTGAAACATCCTGTGATGAAACCTCTGTCGCTGTTATTTCCAATGGTGAACTGAAAGCAAACTTAATTTCCTCACAGGATTTTCATTCCGAATACGGCGGTGTAGTCCCGGAACTTTCAAGCCGCGCCCACCTTCAGATTATTATTCCTCTCTTAAGAGATGCATTAAATAAAAGTAAGATTGAGTTAAAAGATGTTGATCTTATTTGTGCAACGGCAGGCCCGGGACTGATCGGAGCTTTACTTGTAGGATTGACCTTTGCTAAAGGACTGGCATATTCTGCCGGCAAAACCTTCATCCCTGTTAACCATATCGAAGGGCATATCTTCTCAGGTTTTCTGATGAAGGATAAACCGGAATTTCCATATCTTGCGCTTGTTGTATCAGGAGGCCATTCACTTCTCCTTCTTGTGGAGAGTTTTTCAAGTATAAAGAAGCTGGGTACAACAGTTGATGATGCTGCCGGTGAGGCATTTGACAAAGTTGCCAAAATGATGGGACTTGGATACCCTGGTGGTCCCAAAATTCAAAAAGCAGCTTCTTCGGGAGACAAAAATAAGATCAGCTTTCCTGTTGCCGGCTTATCCGGCAGGTATAATTTTTCTTTCAGCGGTCTTAAGACTTCCGTACTGAGATATATACAAAAAAAATATGGCCAGGCTGAAGAAATACCCGCACAAGATCTGTCCGATATCGCCGCCTCTTTCCAGGAGGCCGTGATCAAAGCCTTAATGAGGAGTACGGAGAGAGCGTTAAATGATTTTGAGGTGAAATCGATTTCACTTGCAGGCGGTGTAGCAGCAAACAGTGAGTTAAGGAACCGTATCTCTCTTCTTGCGGAAAAATATCATAAGAAAATTGTTATTCCCGGTATGGAATTCTGTGGAGATAATGCAGCTATGATCGCATACAGGGGCCTGAAGGTATATGAGTCGGGCCAAAAATTTGATTTAAGCTTCAGTCCTTTTCCTGGATTAGATGATGAACATTTCACTCATATTAAGTTATAAGTAAAATTGATTTGGCAGAGAATTATCTACATATTTTAAAAGAAGAAATCGGAAAACTGAATCCCGCAGAGAAGGATGAATTACTCGCAAATCTGAGAAATGAAATTGACCGCACAGATGCAGCAATAATTGAATTACTGATGAAACGTATTGAACTTTCGATTGAAATCGGAAGTATAAAAAGTTCGATCGGCCTCAACACTTATAACGCCCGTCGGGAAAAAGAGATTGATAATAACATAGATAAACTTGCCGGAAATCCTGCTCTCCGGAAACATCTGAAAAGAATATATG
>DATFVA010000015.1:0-5579 GCA_035260565.1 Ignavibacteriaceae bacterium
TATTGTATCCACATTTTATTGATCTTTAATATGAAAATCGGTTCAAAACTTTTATTATTACTCGTGCTTACTTTAATTATAATTTTCACGGAAGACATATTTCCTCAATTTAAACCGGATGCTGTAGGCGATGTTTCAATAAAAAAGTGGAAAGACGATAAGACCGCTGCCTTCAGTTTTACTTTTGACGATTGCATGCAGTCGCAGTATGATTATGTTTTTCCCATTTTTGAACAATCCGGTTTCAAAGGTACATTCTATGTCATAACTGGTCCGCTTGATGATCCCACAGGCCCTTACTGGAGGTACGGCACCTGGCCTGAGTTTATTGAAATGTCCAATGCGGGGAACGAAATAGCATCACACACGGTAACACACCCTCATCTGCAGAACCTCCCCATCGGCGACACATTAACTGCCGGCACTTTGAGATACGAATTATACCAATCCAGGAAAAGCATTGAGAATAAAATCCCCGATAAATATTGCATTGATTTAGCATATCCATACTCGGAATATGATAATGATGTTCTTAATTACACTGCGGAATTTTATGAAGTTGCGCGCGCAATTTCAGACAATCCTGTTGATTCATCATTATCAGGACAGCAATGGTATAAAATAGGCTCACTTGTAATTGAATTCAGTCTGCCTCGCAATACTCCTTCAGATGATCTGGATGAGCTTCAGGAATTTTATGGGTATGTTGATAATACTGTAAGCCAGGGAAAGTGGGGACTTCTTCAGGCACATGATGTTATTCCTTTCGATTCCATAGCATCGGCTATCGGACAGGGATCATACCAGCCTATCTCGGTTCAATGGTTTGATTCTGCATGCCAGTATGTGTCAGACGCTGAAGCAAATGGTGATTTGTGGGTTGCCCCTGTTATGGATATTACCAGGTATATGAAGGAAAGGGAGTGCTATAATTATAATATCCTGTCTGTTACAGATACCAGTCTGAAAATCAATATTACTGATACACTGAATAATAATATTTACAATTTTCCTCTAACTGCAGATATTATTGTACCGGATAACTGGTCCACAGTCTCAGTCTTCCAGGGCTCATTTTATGATTATACCTCTTCGTATTCATCAGGCGGCAGCACTATAATTGAAACATCTGTTATTCCTGATGGAGGTACCGTTACACTATATAAAGGACTGGTTTCGGCAATAAATGAACTTACCCAAAAACCGGGTGAATTCAGACTGTACCAGAATTATCCTAATCCTTTTAATCCTTTTACTACCATCCGATTCACCCTCCCTTCTGATGGAACTGTTTCCCTGAAGATATATAATTCAATAGGAGAGGAAGTGAAAACCATTGAACAGAATTCTCTTGCCAGGGGCAGTCATCAAATAATTTTTGATGCGTCAAACCTTCCAAGCGGAATATATTATTACAGACTGAATTCCGGCAGCTACTCGGCAGTGAAAAAAATGATCCTGCTCAAATAAAAAAATAACCTCCGCAGCTAAGCGGAGGCTATAATGAGTTGAACCTCTCATTTTTAGTTAGAAGACTGTCCTACCCCTCGGGTCATAATCTTCTTACAATTCAAAACTAATAACTTAAACACTGAAGCGCATCCGTATAATTACCAATTTTTCCAAAATAATTTGCTCAAAATCGAACAAAAAGCCCCTGCAAGACAGCAGGGGCATGGAGAGAGTGTGTTGAAGCTCTATGAAGTCATACTACCCCACAGACTTTACTTCGGTGATTAAAATAATGCTTACTAATTACTTGCGCATCCGTATAATTACTATTTTTTATTAAACTCCAAATAATTGCTAAATACCGTAATTGTACTGATGCGCCGCAAGATCCCGTATATTATATTCCATCTAAAAAACATTGATTTCTTATAAGAATTTCCATATCGCCATCAAAACAATCGTAGAAGAAAATCATTTCAATATTGAGGAGTATCAGGATAAGTATTATTTTAAGAAGAAAGTCCAGGAATATTTCCCCCAATTTTCAGATGAAATAATATTTTCCGCAATTGAATCGTATAATAAAAATAATTCTTCTGATCTGCGCCGGCAGAAATCTCTGCAGGTTCTCAGTGAAAAACTCTACAAAGGAGTTTTAAGCCGTTATGAAGGAAGAATTGCATGAATATCTGAGGTACTTTCTTTCCCCGAATAACCCCATACTTTTCTCTATGCTGTTTGTAATTCTGATTGCGGTTATGGTTTATTTCATTTCAAAGTATATCATTCTTCCGCTGAACGAGAAGCACAGGGATGAAAAACATGAGATTGAACTAAAAAGCAGCAGACTTATGGCTTTATTTGCCGAACTGGACCCGGACCCAATAATAAGGATAGACGCCGGGGGACGGATACTCCTGAGCAACCTTGCGTCAAAAGAATTGTTTACGATAAATCCTGACTGGGGAAATATTGCCGAAGTACTTCCCTTCCTCACTCAAACTGAAATAAAAAAAGGCATTGAGTCAGATATGAAGTTCTCAAACACGATTCAGGTGTTTAATAATCATTATACGGTTCTGTTTGTCGGTAATTCGAACCTTGGAATAGCACAGATCTATTTCCGCGATATAACCAAAAGGAAGATCCTTGAGGATCGCTTGAAAAAATTAGGTCACTACCTGCAGGAGCAGATAGAAGAGGAAAGAAATAGAATAGCTTCTGAACTGCACGATAGTATCGGACAGGGGCTGCTTTTAACTAAACTAAAGATACAGAAAATTGAAGAAAAGCTGAACCTGGCCTCTGATAAGGAAATTTTGGATCTTGATAAAATACTTCAGGATACCATCAGTGAGCTTAAAACCATTATTTATAATCTCAAACCAAAAATACTTGATGAACTTGGTCTCGGTCCGGCCGTAACCTCTCTGGTTCACCTTGTTTCAGAACAGAGCAGCATAAAAGGATCTCTCAATATTCATAACCTGAATGGAAGGCTGGATAAGAGGCTCGAGCTGTTTACATTCAGACTTGCCCAGGAAACTCTGAATAATATAATTAAGCATTCAGGTGCTAAAGAATTTAGTGTTATCCTGCAGGAAAATAGAAATAACCTTAGACTAATAGTATCGGATAATGGGAGAGGTTTTGATATAAAAGAAACGGGAAATGGATATGGTTTAAACGGGTTCGGACTTCTTAATATGAAAGAAAGAGTCGAAAGTTTTGGGGGTGAATTAAAAATAGATTCAACACCGGGAGAAGGGACTGTAGTAATGGCAATAATTCCGGTAAAGGAAAATTAAATGATAGACAAAAAAATTACTATCCTGATTGCTGATGACCATACTCTGTTCAGGAGCGGGGTTATTAGTCTTATAGAGGAAGAAGCAGATATCGAAATTATCGGGGAAGCTTCAGATGGAAAAGAACTGCTCACTCTATATGAAGAGCTGAACCCGGACCTGCTTCTAATAGATATTTCAATGCCTGGGAAAACCGGCCTGGAGGCGGCAAAAGAAATCCGGGCAAAAGATTCAAATATTAAAATTTTATTTCTGTCCATGCACGAGGGTACTGATTATATCTATCATACGATAAAATCGGGTGGTAACGGACTTATAAATAAAAACATTTTGAAAAGTGAATTGCTTACCGCTATAAAATATGTTACGAGCGGGAAGGATTATTTCGGGACCGGGTATTCGGAAAGTGATATAAAGGAAATCGTTCAAAAGTATGATAGATTCACAGAACCTCCTGTCTTTCTTCAGACTTCCAGCCTCTCGGAAAAAGAAAAAGAAATTCTTATCCTGATAAGTGAAGGATTGACCAGCAGCGAAATTGCTGAAAGACTCTTTATTGGAAAACGAACAGTTGATAGTCATAGGGTAAATATTATGAAGAAAATGAACCTCAATTCTCTTCCCGAGCTTATAAAATATTCGATTGACTTTTCTACTGCTGTGGGTGCCAGGTTAAGAAATATTGAATAATCTGACATTATATTTTTTTTAATTAACTTGTCTAATATTCAGGAAAATTTATGGCTGAAAATCAATCATTGGGAGAGATTATAACCAGGGATACGGCCGTCCAGGAGTTTGGTCAGGTCGGCATTTCTGTATTAATTTCTTCAGACTTGCTGCAGAGTATATCTGAGATGACCACAGATCTTCTGATGTTTAATATAATAGAGGAGAAACTTGTAATTCTTGGGGATAAAAGGAAAATCCTTTACCCCGAAGGGTTCCTGGTTCCTGCAGAAACTGTATTCAAGGTTTATTCAAAAACTAAAGTGCTTGAACTCATTGAATCCGGCGGGTCTGACGATAATTTTGTAGAATTCCGCGGTGATAATCTGACTATTACGAACTCCGATTCAACTCTGGAATTTGGATCTCTTTGTCCCCCCTACTGTGATCAAGCATGATAATTGCCAAAATTATTTTTAACATAAATCTTATTGTATGGCTTATTCCTCCTTTAAGGCAGAAAGGCTGCAGGTACTTTCTGTTTTTCCTCCTGCTTGCCCTGAGCGATCCTGGCTGGTTCATCCTGAATTACATTCAGCACAATGATTCCTCATTCTACTATTTGATTATCAGTACTCTGATTCTTGCTGCAGTGTTAAATAAAAACCAGCTGCTGCTTTTATTGATCCCCATGTCCTTTATAAAAATTTTCCTGAATAACCCCGAGATAAGAATTTTCACAATAATTATACATTTCATACTTCTCCTTTATTTCCTGAGAGAATTCCTTTTGATAATCTCCCGGGAAAGCAGGCTAGTTTTGTTTAACCTGATTCTTTTATTGTACGAGGCTTCAGTTCTGTTTAAGTTCAGTGCTTCTTATTTTATCACTGCAGGTTATTTATTTTTCTATATAACAACTGCGTTCGAGATTCTGATAGCTGTTTTCTTTTCATTAGTTAATGAGAAAAACAGTCCTGTTTTAAAACTGCAGATGGAGCCGGATCAGGGCGGCAAGTTTTTATAATTATAACGAAAGAAAGTTCAGGACGATGTATGAAAATAGCGGAATTCAGAGAAACAGGGCATAAACTTGTTGATCTCCTTTCGGATTACCTTGATAAAATTGAGGAGAATCCCCTTCTGAAAGACACCGATCCGAAAATAATAGAAAAGTTATTTGATGAACCTGTTCCGCAGGAAGGAGAGACTTCGGAAGAAATAATAAAAGAACTTGAAGAAAAATTGTTTCCTTATACAACCAATGTTAATCACCCCGGATATTTCGGTCTCATTACACCTACCCCTTCACCGGTTGGTATCCTCGGAGATTTTATTGCCTCCACACTTAATCAGAACCTTGGGGTTTATTCAATCGGACCCTCTGCAGTAGAGATGGAAAAAAGAACAGTTAGATGGTTGTGCGACCTTGCAGGACTGTCAGCGACTGCGGGCGGCAGCCTTACCAGCGGCGGAATGATGGCTAACTTCATAGGAATGAAACTTGCCAGAGATTGGTCGTCGGGAAATAGGGCACAGCACCAGGGAGCAATTTTCGATCACGTGGTTTATGTATCTGAAGAAAGGCACGTTTCTATAGATAAAGCTGTTGATGCAGTGGGACTCGGAAGAAATTCACTTAAAACTATT
>DATFVA010000016.1:0-3552 GCA_035260565.1 Ignavibacteriaceae bacterium
ATATGCCAGGCTGAACTATTCAAAGATTACTGAGTTCAGCGACCAGGACTGGGCTTTCTACCTCAGCTTTGCCAAAAAACATTCGGAAAATTTTTATTATGGCGCAAGCATTAAAATCATAAGACGAGATATAGCTGAATTCGGTGCAACAGGTGTAGGTTTTGATGTAGGGGCTATTTATTTACCCTTTGAGAATTTCTCGGTAGGTGCAAACGTCCAGGATATTACAACAACACTTGTAGCCTGGAATACCGGTCTCAATGAATTAATTTCACCAACCGCCAAGGTCGGCGCTGCATATGGTCTTCATATACTCAATGGAGTATTCACTCCCGCACTCGACTTTGATGTAAGGTTTGAGAACCGGCAGTATGCATCAACTTTCCATGCTGGTCCTGTAAGTTTTGATATGCATGCAGGATTCGAATTTAACTACAATAATCTTTTTTCCGTGAGGGGGGGGTATAATGATGTTAAACAGTTCACTGTCGGCGCCGGAATCAAGCTGCCGAAACTAAACATAGATTACTCATTTGCAAGATTTAATATGTCAGAAATTGACAGGCTGCCTGATACTCACAGGATCTCGATTATACTTACTCTTGAAGAGCCCAGGTTTTTAAGAAACGGAATGTAAGAGGGAAGAAATTAGCGAATTAAGAATTGACGAATCTGCCTACCGGCCAGGTGTAACCATCTCTTCATTCCGGTTGGTTGATTGATGAATAGACCTCCAAAATTCGCAAAGCGGCAGGCAGGTTGAGCCAATTGATTGAAGGGATTACAGAATTGGGCTAATTGGACTCTCAACCATGATACTGAATTGATTTTATTTGCGGCCGAAGAGATGATAATCGAGGCTGTACTTTCCGGGACCTGTTAAGAACAAACCAAGAATGGTTATTCCCAATTCAAGAGGATAAGCAATTGAGCTGAGGGGACCGCCGGTACTAAACGCTCTATTAGCTGCAACAAACATCGTTATTATGATAAATACAGCAGCCGGACGGAAGAATAGGCCCAGCAGAATTAATATTCCCCCGAAAAACTCAGCACACGAAGCCAGGAATCCCCAGAGAGCAAATGAAAAATTTATTCCCAGGAAACCAACAGCGGAACCTATTTTTGTCCATAGTGCCGGACCTGCAAAAAGTTTTGCTCCGCCATGCACTATTATATAGCTGAAACCCAAAACTATCCTTATAACCAGAAGTCCAAGGTCAGGGTAAGTTTTAAGCCTGAATTTCACTTTTCATCCTCTGTTTTTTTGTCAGCTGCATTAAGAAGGGTTCTCATAAGCACGTGGTTATCCACAGGCTTTGTGAGGAATATGTCCACTCCTGCATTAACGGCATTCTCAACGTCCTTCTTAAAAGCGTGTGCTGTCAGACAAACAATCGGAATATCCTTAAATCCGGGATCAGCCTTAAGCTCCCTTGTCAGTTCAAGACCGTTTTTATTTCCTTTAAGAGAAATATCCATCAGAATAACATCATATTTATAATTTCTAAGGTATTCATAAAAAGTTACTTCAGAATCACATATATCAGTTATAAAATTTTTCTGCAGGAACATCCTTAAAAAACGCTGATTTTCGGAGTCATCCTCAGTAATTAGTATTCTTGGTTTATTTTCATTATCCATAATAGGTTATCCGGCCAAATATTAAAATAAGATATATATAATTTAATTAAATTGTATGATATGGATTAAGTCAGGGTGGTCGAATTTTATAATTAAAAAAATAAATTTATATATTTTAGGCCGTTTGACTTGAGTTTTCAAGCCGGCATAAAGCTGATCTGATTATTTTTGTTCAGTTCAGAAAACTGAGATACTTGCGTGCTTTTTTACAGGCAGCCGGAGACGGCGGCACCGATAAATAGATTTGTAAGGATTATGGTTCCGGAATTTCACCAGATAGGCAGGATAATGATCTATGCGGGTATTTTTATACTCGTCCTGGGAGTATTGTTTTTCTTCGGAGACAAGATTCCTTTCCTTGGAAAGCTGCCGGGAGATATTTATATAAAGAGAAAGGATTTTACTTTCTACTTCCCTATTGTTACATCAATTCTTCTAAGCTTACTTATCAGTTTGATTATTTACTTATTAAAGAAGTAAAGATGGAATTGAGCGAATTTACGAATTGAGCGAATTGAGCGAATTTACGGATTGAGCGAATTTACGAATTGAGCGAATTTACGAATTGAGCGAATTGATTGGGAATTTATAGATAAACCGAATTAGTGGATTAAGAAAGAATTTTACTTTTTATTTTTCGTCAATTCTTAAGTTAATCCACTAATTTCGTAAATCCGCTAATTCACTCAATCCCTACTATGATTTCTTCACCAGCTCCTTTACTACCTGTTCGTATTCACTTTTAGGATAAAGACCAACTATTTTCTTTACAATATTTCCCTGCTGATCGATAATGAATGTGGTAGGTATTGCAGATACTCCGCCGAAATCATTTATTACCTGGTCATTGAAATAAACTACGGGATAATTTATTCCCATTTTGTCTGCAAAGCCGGGAACGCTTGCTTTGGTGTTTTCCCTGTCCAGAGAAATACCAATTACTGCAACTTTGTCTTTGTATTCATCCTGCAGGGATATCAGATCCGGAATTCCTTTTCTGCAGGGAGGACACCATGTTGCCCAGAAATCGATAATGACGACTTTACCTTTATAATCTGATAAACTTACATTATCACCTTTTATGTTTGCAAGAGTGAAATCGGGAGCTTTGTTCTCATCTCCCTGCACTCCGGCAGTGTTTTCTGCAGCTTTTGTACTTTTGGCTTCATTTTCTTTCTGACAGCCAATAACTACTGCAGAAAAAAATAAAATCAGGACTAATGCAAATACTTTTTCCATATTATTTTCCTTCGGTACTATTGAGTTTTGTTTAAAATCTTTTCCGCTTTCTGAGGATTGAATCCCGGGGGATAAGGTCCCTGGTCGGGCACGCTCCTTGTATTATTTACAATAAAAAATATTACAAGGATTATTAAAATGACAACAGTCCATACCGTGTTTTTATACCTTGGGTCAATCAATGGTTTCTTCTGGTTAACTGTTGTCTTACCTATCTGTCTTGGTTTTTGTTTGTTTTTCTTTTGTGCCATATTTCAATTTATAAGATGATTTTATTTATTAATAGTTTCACAGTCAAAAGAGTTCAATCTGGTCAGCCGATTTTCTGAACAGATCTTTTCTTAAAATTATTTTTTTATTATTGAGTCCGTATTTCTTACTGCTCAGTTCGAATAGTGTATGTATAGTTTCTGCAAGTTCGCCTTTAGCAGAGAACCTTGTACCGAATTCATATTCATTAAGTTTCCCGTCTCTCATTTCTCTAATCTTATTAATTATTTTACTTTCCCTATCCGGGAATTCTTTTTTAAGCCACTGCAAAAATAAGTCTTTCACTGCATAAGGCAACCGCAGCATTATATGACCGGCAAAAACAGCTCCCCGCGATGCTGCTTCTTTAAGAATTGCAGGGATCTCTTCATCATTAAGACCCGGAATAACGGGAGCAAT
>DATFVA010000017.1:0-5115 GCA_035260565.1 Ignavibacteriaceae bacterium
CATGATCGATGAGGGAGTTGTAAGCAGGGTTCACGTAGAAGTTATATTTGACGGGAAAAAATGGTGGATTTCAGATAAGCACAGCAGCAACGGTACGTTCCTCAATGGAAAGAAGATCGAGAATTTGGAATTAAAAGCAACCACTACACTCGAATTGGGGAATAATGGTCCCGTGCTTTTATTTTCGTTCGAAGAGAAGGAAGCAGTTCCTGAAATAAAATCCGACTCCTTAAAAGACCCCTCCGTTACAAGTTATATTCAGCATTATTTTGACGAATCAAAGAGCGACGACCAGGTCGGTGAACATACCCGGCTTATGCGCGAAGCTTTCAAAGTTGTTAAGAAAAAACATACTTCAAAATACATTAAGGTTATTGCGGTAGTAGGATTGCTTGCTGTTATTGCTGCGGCATACTCAATATATCAGAACATAAAAGAGAATAAGCAGAAAGTCCTGGCTGAAAATATTTTTTACGATATGAAATCACTCGAGCTTGAAATAGAATCGCTGAAACAAGATCTTGCATCATCTGGTGATCCGAAGATAATCAAGGCGCTGCAGAAATTTGACGAACGCAGACACGAACTTCAGAAGAACTATGACAATCTGGTTGATCAGCTGGGAACATATGATCTTGCTCCCGATGAAAAACTGATAATCAAAACAGCGCGTGCTTTTGGTGAATGTGAACTAACTATGCCGAGGGATTTCATTAACGAGGTGAAAAGTTATATCAGCAAGTGGAAGTCGAGTGAAAGGCTGCAGAAAGCACTCGACCGTGCGAATCAGAATGGTTATGCACAGGTTGTGGTGAATTACCTTGTGCGGCGGGATCTGCCTCCGCAGTTTTTTTATCTTGCTCTCCAAGAAAGCGATTTCCGCGATCAGATAGTGGGACCGCAGACACGTTACGGATATGCCAAAGGGATCTGGCAGTTTATTCCCGCTACGGCGCAGAAGTACGGCCTGACTATCGGGCCCCTCTTCAATGAAAAAGTATATGATCCAGGGGACGACAGGTATAATTTTCCCAAAGCCACCAGCGCTGCTTCCCGTTATATTAAAGATATTTATAATACCGATGCCCAGGCTTCGGGACTGCTCGTAATGGCATCCTATAACTGGGGAGAGTATAATATTATCGACCTGATCCGGAAAATGCCTGCCAACCCGAAGGACAGGAACTTCTGGAACCTGCTTTCAAAGTACAGGGATAAAATTCCCGATGAGACTTACAACTATGTTTTTTATATTTTCTCTGCTGCAGTAATAGGAGAGAATCCTTCATTATTCGGATTTAATTTTACTGACCCCTTAAAGGATGCTCTGCAGACGTTGAAAAATTAATGTTACATTACATATATGAAGAAATAATATGCCTTCACCAGTTAAAAAATTAAATCTAATATTTGCGGCAAAGTCCGATATCGGACTTGTCAGAACTGAAAACCAGGACAGCTTCGGGAAATTTCCTGAAGATAATACAAATCTTTATGCCCCCAAGGGACAATTATTCATTGTGGCTGACGGAATGGGAGGTCATAAAGGAGGCAAAGAAGCAAGTACGATTGCTGTAAGGGTTGTGAAAGAGGAATATTTTTCATCTCCTTATGATGAATCAGTCGCACTGAGGGGTGCAATCGACAAAGCAAACAATACTATTTATAATGAGTCGGGCGATAAATCCGAGTTCGGAAGAATGGGTACTACATGTTCCGCGCTGGTCCTGATCGAGGAAAAAGGCATTATAGGACATGTAGGAGATTCAAGAATATACAGGATTGAGAACAGGACTATTGAACAGCTCACGAACGATCACACCAAAGTTCAGGAAATGTTAAGGGAAGGTATTCTGACGCCGGAGGAGGCAAAAAATTATCCTTCCAAATCCGTGCTTGCCAGGGCGCTCGGAGTAGATGAGAACGTTAAGATTGACATAATAGAAGACATTATACTAAAGACAGGACAGAGTTATATTCTTTGCTCGGACGGACTGGCAAAAGTAAGCAAAGGGGAAATACTTAATATTGTGCTGAACAATACTGCAGGGGATGCATGCAACATCCTGGTTGATCTTGCTAATGAACGCGGCGGAAAGGACAATGTCACTGTCCTCATAATTAAAATCGATCCTGAACCGGCCGCAAAGGTACCGGCAGGAAAACCAGTCAAAATGAAAAAAGTAAAACCGCGGCGGAAAAAAGGAAACGGCTGGCTCGGAGTTATTATTGTTTTTTTTATTATCCTGGTACTTCTGTTTATAGAGTACAGGGATTCATTTTTTACTTCTTCACCGGCCGAAACAGTAACCCGCACAGTTCAGAAACCTGCGGATGAAAATGAAAACAAAGTAAAACCGACCGTTGACCTTGATGATTCAGAAACAAAATTGCTTGAAAAAGCCGATAAGTTATTCAAGCAGAAAGAATATGACCGTGCTTATTCTATATACAAGACAATATTAAACAACGAGCCCATGCATCAGGCTGCACTGGACGGTGTGAATGAGATTGCTGAAACTTATTCGGGCATCGGCGATAAATTAATGAATGAGAAGAATTTTGAAGAGGCTCTGAAGTATTATAAAAAGGCAGAAGAAGTCAGACCGGGAAATGAAAAGATCCGCGGACTTATCAGGCTGTGTACAAGCCAGCTTAAAAGTAAGGAGCCGGGAATTGATTCAGCAGCAGCAGAAACACCGCCTCCCGTTGGACCAGAAACAAGCTCCGGGATAGCCGCTTCAAACTTTAAATTACCGGAATGGAAATTCCCGGGAATAAATAAAAATGAATTCACTATCAACAGTGATGTACTCAGTTTTACAAACACTTTAAGTGAAAAATTTATAATCTACGACCGGGATCTTTTTGATGTAACATTAACCGTGAATACCGAAATAGATAAGCAGAATGCAGCTCTTGGTTTGATTATAGGCTACGTTTCCCCCATCGATTATTATATTTTCAAATACAGGGACGGAGGCAATTATACACTCCAGAGGATTAAAGGGAATGATATTGAAAAACTCCTTGTTATCCGTCCGAAGGACATCGAATCTTCCAAAAGGAAAATGAAAATAATTTACTCCGATAATCTCATCAGCATTTATGATCAGAACGGACTTTTAAGTTCCTATAAGAGTGTATGGGGTATTTTCGGCAAGGCTGGTATTTATGTCGATAAAAGTTCTTCAGTAAAGTTTCAGAATATTTCACTCAGCGGAAAAACAAAACTGGATTAACCCCCGATGGATCAGTTAATAGGTAAAGAAGTAGATAATTATAAAATCCTCGAAGTGATCGGCCGCGGAGGAATGGGGGTTGTTTTCAAGGCAATGGATATGAACCTTGAAAAGTTAGTTGCTTTAAAGATGATTGATCCTTTCCTTTCGAGGGACGAAAACTTCCTGCAGAGATTTAAAACCGAAGCTCGTGCCCTTGCACGGCTTGAGAATCAGAATATAGTAGGTGTATACGCACTGAGAGAAACTGAATACGGCCTATTTATGGTTATGGAGTATGTAAGTGCGAAGACCATAGCCGAATGGTTAAAGGAAAAAGGAAGGTTCAATGCCCCCGAAACAATCGCCATCGGTTCACAGATTATAAATGCAATCAGGCATGCTCACAAAGTAGGAGTTATACACCGCGACATTAAACCGAACAATGTTCTGCTTAACGAAGACGGCACAGTTAAGGTGATGGACTTCGGTTTAGCAAAGGTGATCCAGGAAGGCGGAACACAGAATACCGTTACGCATGCAGCTGCCGGAACTTTGTATTATATGTCCCCCGAACAGGTTAAGGGATTAAAAAATGTAGACAAGAGGAGCGACATTTATTCTATCGGAATGACCCTGTATGAAATGCTTGCAGGCAGAACGCCGTTCGAAAAAGGGGAATCTGAATTCGTCATTCAAAAGCAGATCGTCGAGGGAAAGATCCCTCCGCCGACCAAATACAATCCCCTCATCCCGAAGGAACTTGTTAAAGTAATAATGAAAGCGATGGACAAGGAGCCCGAAAAAAGATTCCAGGGAACCGGTGAAATGTTTTCCGCTCTGACAGGAATCAAGCTTGATGCCGCCGATGAAGAAGAAAAGACGAGAATTATGTCGAGGTACGAAGAGCCGGCTAAAGAAAATAAATCCCCTGCACCATCCGGGAGGAAAAAAATTTATATAGGCGGGGCGGCGCTGATTATAATAGTACTTATAATTTCGATTTATTTTATCACAAGCAGCAAAGAAGAAATAATTAAGGATGGCAAAGGGTCTGAATTAATTACTAATCAGAAGGTAATCCCGGCCAGCCTTTCAGTTAATTCAGATCCGGCAGGAGCCTCGGTATTCATAAACGGAAAAAAAGAAGGCACAACGCCCTATTCACTTGATTCACTGTCTACTGCCCGCTATTCAATTATGCTTAAACTTACCGGCTACGATGACTGGCAGGATGCCGGCTACCTGATTAATACCGGGAAGAATGAATTAAATATAAAATTACAGGCAGCAAAAGTTCCGGAGGCAAAAGCGACTTTGACGCTGAGCTCAGTGCCTGCAGCAAGTATTTATATTGACGGCAGCAGGGTGCTGTCGGATTCCAATGAGAAGATCAGGAATTCCGTTGCGTCAGGGAAGCATACAATAAAATTTACTCATCCTGAATTCGGTACAAAAATAGTTTCCATAAACGTCGGCGACAATCAAAGCAAAGAACTTACCTGTTATTTTCAGCAGCAGGTAAATATACAGTCGTTAAGCAGCTCCGGCGATCCCATATGGGGAATGATTTATTTAAACGGGCAGAGCACAGACAAAACCACTCCCGGGGACCTTAATCTTGGTCCCGGAACATACAAAATAACAGTTAAGAAAACAGGATACAGCACGGTTGAAAATGATATCCAGCTGACCGTCTCCCCTTCTCTTGAGCCTAAAACCCACTCGCTGGTATTCCATTTCAAATAAAATTATCAGACATTTCCGAATTTTAATTATAAGTATACAGGAGGATAATAGTATGTGTAATAATCAATTACATACGGGTAAACGCACACCCATGTTCTTATTTGCAGTATTATTTCTTTTACTGGTCTCTGCTGTCTCTGCACAG
>DATFVA010000018.1:0-8829 GCA_035260565.1 Ignavibacteriaceae bacterium
TTTCAATTTTGATTACACTGTTAAATCTATAAAGAACAGGGTGGATTATACGACTTTACTATAGCCATTAATAATTCCACCCTGGTAAGATAAAGTTTTCTCAGGCAGGCATTTGAAATGAGAAGAAGCCTTGATCCTGAAACATCGTACTTGCCTTTACGTGTTCCCATTCGACACTTTCGGCAACCATTGATATGCGCTCAAGGTGGGCAATGGTTTGTTTGCTTGATTCCACCGTAGATGGCATCATATCTTCCACTGCAACCACACGGGCGTTGGTTAGTGTATATTTGAAGTACACTGTTTCCTTGCCGGTGGCTTCAGCTATTTCATAAAGCGAAACCTCCACGCTTTTGAATACCTTCCCCTCTGAGCAATACTGAAACATGAACGGTGTCAGCTTATCGATTTCCTTAAGCACCATGAATGGATCATAAATCCTGCTGCCGGTAACCTGACCCGTTCCTTCGGTAACAGGAAGCCTCACGCTCTGTGAAAATTCCAATATAGTACAGGATCCATTGGGACGCGGACCTGCCAGATCGTTTCCTTCTGCGTCTTTGAATTTTATCTCGCCTTTTACAGCCATGACTAACCTCCGATTTAGTTAAAGTTATAGTTGATTTATAATGAATGAATTAATTGAACAATTATGATTCTTCGCCTGAATGGTATGCTATCAGTTTAAGGTTTACATCCATTCCTGTTATCGCAACGTGCGGTCTGAATTCTGCACTAATCTGGAAAAACCCCGGCCTTTCTTTTAGTTCGGTAACATCGAGCTTATAAGAACGCAGCGGTTTTTCTGCTACAATTTTTTCAGCAGGATTAGGCATATCAACAACAAGGGTATCAAGCCAGCTTGACATATCTTTTTTTATCTCACCGGCACCTGCGTTCTTACCCACAAATACCAGCTGCCGGTATTTAAGATAATGTGCAATCCTTGTTACCAGCATAGTGTACTGAAGCCTTGAACCAACCGAGAAGTTAGCCGTAGCGGCAGGATCATTTTTAATTTGTTTTGGCCTGTTTGCGGAAGGGGTTTCAAAGAAAGCGGCGTAATCTGTTCTGTCCCAGTGTGCAAGCGGGATAAAACCGAGATCACAGAGCTCCGCATCTTTTGCCTGGCCGACTGAAGCTTCCAGCGGCACTTTCAGCTTTTTCTGCCCGTGTTCTTCGTATGTAGGGACAGGCAGGTTTTCAACTTTGCCGCCTGATTCCACTCCGACTATTTTAACGCTCCAGCCCCACTTCTCAAAACTCTTCACCATATTGGAAGCAAGCGCATAAGAAGTGCTGCACCACAAACTGTTGTCTACTCCGCCTTTCATCACGTTTTCTGAGTAGTTGAAATTTTTGGTCGGTTCTGATTCTGCACTGTAGGGCAGACGGCCGAGGAACCTTGGCAGAGTTAGTCCTATATATTTAGAACGGTCATCATCCCTGAAGGCTCTCCACGATGCGTAAGCAGCACCTTCTTTAAGCTGTTCGGGCAGAAAACGGTTATTCATAACATCGATCATATTTTTTTCGCCGAAGAATTTCGGTCCGGCATTCCCTATGACAGGAAGCTGCGCTGATTCACCAAGAACGGAAAGATGCTGAAGCAGTGAAATATCCTGCGGATTATTTTCGAACTGGAAATCAGTTACAATTGCAGTATAAGAATGCCCGCCGACCTTGTCGTAAGCACCCCAGTATACGTGGTGCCACAAACCGGAGTCTTTTTCATAACCTTCACCCTGGGCTGCATCATTAAGATCTTCATAAAGTTCTTCTTTGGAAACATCAAGAAGTTCATATTTAACCGGTTTGCTGAATTCGGTATTCTGAACGAGGAATAAAAGTCCCCGCCAGGTCGATTCCAGCTCCTGGAATTGCTGGTTCTGCAGGATCTCATCCATCTGGGCGCTGAGAACTGTATCAAGATCTGCAATATAAGAATCAACGAGAGCACCTGTAATTTTGAATACTTCGGATTCCTTGCCGACTTTGCTTACAAATTCAGCGACTGCTGATTTTTTAGAATCATCCAGCATGGAGATTAACTTATCAACAGAACTTTGCTCAGTTACCTGGCCCTGTTCCATTGATTCTTCTTTTTCTTTTGCCATTTTAATTAAACCTCCGTTAACAAAAATTAAATTTCAAAAATTATATTTTACTTTTTATCCTGTGTGCCGAGTTTCAGCATCAGGTCGTCTATACTTGCTCCGCCGTCTTTCAGAACACTTTCAAGAGCCTTCTTCAGGTTGGCGTCCCTCAGGACTGCAAGCTTCAGTTCTTTCAGCCGTTCTCTTGCTTCAAGCAGCTTCTGCAGAGGTTCAACTTTTTTTACTATTTCATCAGGATGAAAATCCTTTATGTCCTGGAAGTCAAGCTTAACTTCCATCTTTGCTTCGGGATCATCTGACAATTTGTTTGAAATCGTCATCTTAAGCTTCGGGTTCAGATCCTTTAGCACCCTTTTGTAATCTCCTTTATTGCCTATCGTCCTCAGTCTCCTGTCTTTAACAGGACCCTGGCTTCCCGGTTCACTTTTACTGAAGTTCCCGGTAATCAGCATCCGGTAATCAAGTTCCACACTTTCCTTTGCATCACTGCTCGGGAGAATGGCAACTTTGACACGTTGTGCTATCTTCGGTGCAACTGGTCTTGCCATAACTACTTCCTCCGTTTATGTTTTTGTTGTTCTAAATTAATTGCTAAAATACCGTTGTGCTTTGCTATTTTGTAAAATAATTCCTGCTGTTGTTTTTCTATTTGATCTTTCTGTGCTTCATTTTCAGAAGCAAATAATACCTGTACATTTGTTAGATAAAGCGACTGCCAGGCAGCCGTGCACAATGCTGGCTCCCATTCGGATAAATTTAATTTGTTTATCGTTTTATCCAGCTCTTCAAGGCTTACCTTTGCAACGTTATACTGTTTCGCCTCATAACAGAAATTTGCAATATTTAACCGTCTCAGGAATTTACCCTTCATCCTGTCTTCTGCACTTAGCTTCTGCTGCATTACTTCAAGACTCTCCTGGAAATTTTTAGGCAAGTCCTGCAGCGCATCTTCGTATTCTTTATTGATTTCATCATATGCCTGGTCGACAATAGGAGTAAGTGAAAGAGAGCTGTTTGCTCCCGGGACAGCACCCTGGTTTGAATTAGCGGGTAATTGCTCCAGCCACTTTATTGTTTCCTTGTCAGCGAAAGCAATTTCTCCCCCTGCAAATTTTAGTTTGGGAAGTTCCGGAAGCCGTTTGATCAGACGGGCAAGATGGTATTTGATATCATTGGCCGCAGACAAATAGTTCCCGCCTTTTTTTTCAAGTGCATCCACAAGATATCTCTGCGCGTCCATCCAGTAGCGGAATTCGCTGTTGTCTTTTATAAATTCGAGTTCAATCCTCGGGATAATAACATCAGTTTTATTTTCGCTATGCCATGTGTTTAACAATTTCCTGATAATGTCGTTCGGCGGAGCAATACCTGTTATTTTTTCTTCAGCTTCAGGAAGTACAAGAGTGCTCCACTGGATTTGTCTCGCAATTCCGAAAGCGAAGAATGATTCAGGAACTTTTTCAACCGTATCATTATTAACAGTTGCCTCATAATAGTAGGTTAGTGTCCTTCTCAGCTGTACTCCGATTTCGTCTTCTGAAGATGGTATTGACTGCTTTGCCGGGGCTGGTTCTTCTTTAATCGCCGCAGGTGCGGAAGCCCTTCTTACTTCTGCCTGCGGAGGCGGGGGAGAAGCCGGTTTTTTTTCAGGTGCAGCAGGCGGATTCAAAGCATTTTCAGCATCTTTAACCAGGTTCCTGATTACATCCTGAAGAGCCTGCAGTACCGGTACGTTTTCGGGTAAAAGTTTTTCACATTCTGTGAGAATCAATCCGGTTAATTCATTTATCTTAATTACCTCTGCGGCATTGGATTTATTAATTTCATCTCTTTCAATCAGCTTTGTAACCCTTGCAGTACTGAGGAACTGGATAGCTTTACTTTTATGGACATTGTTTTGCGGAAAGAGATCATTGCCGAATTTTTTCAGTAGATGATAAACAACCTCAAGACCGGTCCTGAAGCCTTTGAGCTGTTCGGTTCTGTATAAAGCAAAACAGAGCCAGGAGGCCACTTTTATATCTTTGCTTTTTTCTTTCAGAATGGTATTTGAAAGATCGATCCAGTTCTTATAATCGGGAACAGTTTTTGGAAATTCCATGCTTAGCTTGAAATAGTCTTCATCATTTGCGGCATCGTTCCCTGCAGGAGAATCTCCCGGAATGGGTTCGAGGAATTCCTGTACAAATTCTGAAACTTCAGGTTCTGCTAATATCTCAGCCATAAATTCTAACCTGTTTTAATACTTTAAATTATTTTCAAAAGTTTATCGAGGGGTACACCGGAATATTCATCAGGAGTACCGGCTATTGATGAACCCAGGTATATTACCCGTTTATCTTCATTGTCGTCCGACATCAAATCAACAAAGCTGGTGCTGTTCAGTTTGAATGGAAAAATAACAACTCTGAATCGTCCTTCATCTGAATTGTTCCAGAAAACAGATGTCTGCCGTGAGGATATATTTATTTTTTTATTTAAGATTTCTATAAAAAAACCGGCGTCGAAGGTGAACCTGTATTCATCGGAACAGAGCTGGATCCTTATAAAAGTTGAATCGGTATAGGACAGTGTTTTAAAATCCGCTATTGAAAAATTAATATTTGTTCTTTTAATCAGCTGATCTAAAGTTGTTATTGAAAGGTAATTCTGAAAGTTCTTTCCGGAAGTCGTTTCATCGGGAATCGGTGCATCATAGTTCTTAAGAATCGTATTAAGAGATAAAAGGTCTTCTTCTTTTCTCAGGTGATATTCAAGACCGGAAAGCACTTCAGTAAGTTTTGCCGGAATAAGTGAGGTCCTTTCGAAATTTTTTAACGGTATTACTGAAAAGATTACTATTGGAAATTCTCTTCCGCTTTTATCGCTGCTTGGAAAAATTATCCCGGCTGCTGCACGCTCAGAAGAAGAAAAGGGAATATAGAAGTTTGTCGGTGGAAGTATTTCGTATTTCTGTTTCCAGTCAGATTTTAACTTTAACCTGGCATTTGCAATCCCCTCCTGTATCCACTTGTCAATGAAAAGAATTTCAGGGAGACCGGAATTAAATTTTACGAAATCATTAAATTCAGGCAGCTTCCCGAAGTAGCCTGATGAAATTTCCTTTGTATTTTTTTGCAGCAAAATCCATATGAAGTTTTATTAATTAATTTTATCCGGCAGATGAAAAGTGCTGAAGTAATCCCTGGCAAACGGATTCTGCGAACTTCCGGAGTTCAGCTGATATGAAACGGTTACATCATAACTTCCGTTTTTCTGGAAGAACCAGTTGAAGTTATACTGCGAAGAACTACCGCGTGATACGGTAGCTTCCTGGAGCAGCCTGAACATTGCCCATTCACCTTCGTATGACTTTGAGTCGGAAGTACCCATATTCCTGATGGAAATATTCATCCTTGCCCCGGGAGTACCTTTTGCTCCGGGCCACGTAAAGTCTGTCCAGAAAGGGGATCCCATCTTGTAATAATCTTCTTCGCCGTCAAGGTACAGGTAAACCTGCTCTACTATGGGTTTACCCGGACCAACGGTTTTAGATTCAGGAAGTTCCGGCTTCAGACGGAAACCAATACCGAGGTCGCCGTTTTTAAATAATGTGCCGGTAATGTCATCTGCTCTTTTTAATGCCGTAATAAACCCGTCTGAAACACTTAAACCTTCATTTTCCCACTGACTGACTTTCCAGCGGTCTTTGTTTATGAAAGCGCTTAGTTCATCATTGTAAAATGACCATAAAATTCCCGAACCGGGTTTGAAAAAATCTTTGAAGTCCTGGATGGGTGCATCGTTTTGTGAATTCTTAAAGGGAAAAGATGAGGATAGTGATTTATTAAAAGTGTCGGCAACTTTTATCTTCCATTGCTGATTGAGATATTGACCGGCATCTGCAAGAATTGCTTCCCAGGAAAGTTTAACCGGATCGGAGAATAAACTCTGCAATGCAGGCGCGCTGAAAGCGGAACCGCGAATTACCTGGAGAGAAGTAGGGAATTCTGCCGTTCTTTGAGAAAGAACATTTACCGCATAATCTTTTGCAAGATCCTGACTGCCCTTTACCTGATCAAGTACGCCGCCTATTATTCCGTATTGAGCAAGGATTGCATTCAGATCAGCGCCTCCTGATCCGTCGGCACTACCCAGGACAAATTTTATGTATTTTTTAGTTTCATTCAGACTTCCCTGGTTTATAGCAAGTCCGGCAAACTGGTTGTTCTTCTTAACTGAATTGGGAGGGGCCTGTATATCAACAATAATACTTAACTGCGTTGCAAATAATTTAAGTACCGAAATTAAAGGAGAATTTACAGGATCGCTTAAAATTTTCATGTTGTTGGCAGCAAGCGGTACATTGTCAAAACCGCTATACCGGATGCTTTGTAAAAACTGGAGCCAGTTTTGTTTATAATCATTTAGATAAAGCGTGACGAGACCTTTCTTAATTTCTTCACTGTCTAAACTGCCTGATGCAGGCTTAAGATTGGTTTTCCCCAGTACCCAGTCCTCTTTACCGGGATTTGTACTCTCCTCTATAATAGCCTGCTTAATATAATTTATCCAACCGTCGGCAGTAAAAATATAGGGAACTTTCTGGTCTGTGGTCATCACACTCAGGTATCTTCCTCCAATTGCCTGTTCGAGGGATAGTTCATTCGGGAACTGCCCTATTCCGTTCTGTTTCAGCCTTGCATATATACTTTCAGCATTAGGTTTATACTGAATACGGTCCCGTACCATGCTAATTAATAAATTATCGCTCCTTACCGGGAATATATCTTTATCAGGCAGTAAGCCGACATAAAAAGTGAGATAGTTTTTAAACAGGTATCTTAAAGAATCTTTTTCGCTTGTGGATGCTGCAGGATTAGATGAAATATACCTCGATTCCAGAATACCGTCGAAAACATGAGTCAGAAATTTTTGTTCGGTTGTATCCAGCCGGGCTCTTTCACTGCCAAGCAGCAGGTAAGTTTTAAGATAATTATAAGTGATCTCACCGGGGTAGTCTTTCCCGTTTGCATATTCGTTAAGACTTTTCACAATCTCATTATAAACATTCTGCTGGAAGAAGTCGGAAGTTTTTTTAATGAAGATATCTTCAAGATAGGGGAGGGTGCTTTTACTCCTGTCCATTCCGAAGCTGATGAAAGCATCATTTCCACTGCCGTCACGTATATCTTTTATCAAGCCTATCAGGCTGTCGGTTTTAGAAAAATTGCTTAAGAGATTTCCTGTCCAGTTTATCTTAAGGAACGATGATGCAGTTTCATTTTCCTTCTGAAGGAAGCTTTTACTTCCATTGTAACCAATTATTGTTAATAAAGAAAACAGCACCAGAAGCAGGGCCGATACGCCAATGGTAGCAAGCCTTGCCGAACTTTGTTTCCTGGCTGAGCCTTTTGTCTGTCCCGTTGAAAAATCCTGATCTCCGATTACGATTTCATTGAGGAGGTCTTTTATAAAATAATTTTTTTTCTCTACAGATTCTCCGGACTCAGCATCTGCAGGTTCGGGCAGATTAAACTGTTTTGCTATCTCCCTTATTGCTATATCCAGGGGAAGTCCTTCCTGCGTTCCGCTGGTAAAATAAAATCCGCGGAATACAGGATTATCCTGGTAAGGATTATGCTGGAAAGCTTCGCCCATGAGGTAGGTCAATTTCTGCTGCAGCGAATTGAACTGGAAGGGGAACAGAAAAACTTTTCTTCTTTGTTCTCTTTTTAGGGGACTGCTTAACCTGGTTGTCCGTATCTCAAATAATTTTTTAGATAACTTTTTGAATTCCTCCTCAAAGATTCCTTTCGGATCTTTGGAGAACATCTGCTGTGTATTAAACGTTGCTCCCCAGATCTGCGCCCGCTCAGTTTCACTGAAGTCGCCGTAATACTCAACAAATCCCTGTACAAGGTCGCACTTTGTAAAAATGAAATAAACCGGGAAATTCACGCCGAGTGTATCGATAAGCTCATCTATTCTCTGCCTCATATTTTTGGCATGCTCAGTTAGCTGATCCTTATCGGCATTAATCACTTCATCGATGTTAATTGCAAGGATAACTCCGTTTACGGGTTTCCTTTTCCTGTTCTTTTTTAATACCTCAAGGAATGCAATCCATTCGGGACGGTCTTCTGTCTCAGAAACATACCTGCCGGCTGTATCCAGGAAAATTGCCTTCGTGGAGAAGAACCAGTCGCAGTTCCTTGTGCCGCCCACACCCCTGAATCCCTCCTTGCCGAAAGGAAATTCAAGACCTGAATTCTGTATCGCAGTGGTCTTGCCTGCGGCAGAGGGACCGATTATCATATACCAGGGAAGCGCATATAAAGCCGCTTTGCCTGATTTACCATTTGCAATTTTTGAATTTTTAAGCGATGCAATTGCGGCTTCAAGTTGCTTTTTGAATTGCTCTATTTCGGCCTTTTTCTCGGGACTGAGATTCTTCATCTGGTCGTCAGCCTGGCTGCCGATTGATTCTTCAATCTGGTTTGCCTTCTGCGCATCCTTCATTTTTTTGTAGAGGATTAGTATGGTAACAACCATAAAGATGAAAACAATGATAGCGATCTGCACAAGGAAAGACATTCCGAAGATCGGGCCAAGTACAAGGACCAGTATGATGAGCAGCAGCCCTGCGATTGCCATTATTGAAGATGGGTTCTTTATAAAATTTACAATAGCATTCATATTAAATAGTTAAAATTTTGGGGAATGAATTATG
>DATFVA010000019.1:0-4153 GCA_035260565.1 Ignavibacteriaceae bacterium
AAACTCTGAGATATTTTTAATATGCCTTTTGCTTACTATCATCGTTTCAAAAGGCCAGATACTCCAGAAAGGGACTACTGCAATAAAATCATCGTTATCTATAACCAGTCTCTCCCCTAATTCTGTTTCGAGCCTGAGATAATCACAAAGAAGACAGGTGTTCCTTGCCTTCAGAAAATCTTCCTGTTGAATAGTTTCTTTCAGCGGCTCGACTGGAACAGAGCGGGTAGCCCATATCTGTGAGTGAGGATGGGGATTGCTGCATCCCATTATCTCTCCTTTGTTCTCGAAGATCTGCACATAATTTATTTCGGCCCTCTTTCCAAGTTCACCAAATTCGCGTATCCAGGTATCTACAACAGCAAGTATTTTCTCTGCTTCCATTTCAGCAAGAGTGAGATTGTGTTTCGGAGAAAAACATACAACTCTGCAGACTCCCGGTTCACTTTCCGAAATAATTATGTCATCAATATTTATATCATTACCGCCTTGCTCATTATTTAAAGCACTATAATCGTTCTCAAAGACAAATGTATCTTCATAATCAGGGTTCTTTTTTCCGCCGGCCCTTTCATTGCCCGGACATAAATAACATCCTGGATCATATTCGGGCTTTATTTCTGTGAAAGTCTCTTCAACTTTTCCCTGCCAGGGTCTGTTTGTCCTGTGTGGTGAAACAAGAACCCATTCACCCGTCAGCGGATTAAATCTTCTATGTGATTTTTCGTTTAATTCTAATCTCAATTGCTGCCTTTCGTACTATTTCTTAAATGGACTGACTTTCAGTGAGTTGTTCAGATCACGCAGCCTTGCATAAAATCCGTATCCCCCGAAATTATTTTCTATTTTTATCAACAGGGAATTCCATCCCTTTTTAAGATCAAGCATAATAATTTCCTGGTCAGGCTCCGCAACTCTTACATCAAGAAACCTGTAGACCTTTTCCCCGTTAAGAAATACTTTCGAACCGTCGTCAGTTCCGACAAGCAGTCCGACCTGCTGATCCTCGGGTGAATAAACAAATGTCTGTGCGTAAGCAACAATTAGTTCATACGGATCAAACTTGTTCCACAAACTCAGATATCCGTTCTTTGAAATATCCATAAGCTTCCATTTGACCTTTTGACTATCTACTCCGTAATATGTCTTTGTGCTGTCAAATTCATTTTCAGGAGGATATACTATATCAATCCCTCGCCTGTCTGTCTCCGATTCGCGGGGATTCGGAAACGGTCCGATCACATACCACTCTGGTATATAGACTCTGTCGGGTTCTATCTTATAAGCATCAATTCCTGCAGCGTACCCTGTAGATTTTGGATCCTTTCCCGATGAGATAAACGTCAGTTTTATTTTCCCCTTTTCCGATTTCAGTCCCTTGACAGTTATTCTACCGCCGGGAAAAACATCATTATTGTATCCTTTTATCTCTCCCGTTTTCTCTCCATTATAAAGTATATCAATATTCCCATAGGCGGGTGCTTTTGTGTAATAAATATCTATATTATATCTGTCTTCAGTTTCCGCAGGCAGTTCCAATTCATAACTTTCAGCTTTGTTTCTGAAGCCTATCTGAAGCTGCGCATTTCCGCTCCAGTCAGGACCATCATCGGACATATCCATTACTTCAGTCCTTATACGGTTACCCGTCGCAGATAAGGTTTCTGCTTCTGTAACCCCTCCTGGTACAGCTACCCTCAAGGGTATTCTCAGAGATGCCTTTAGTAACGGAGGGAATTTCTTATGAGGTTCTTTTTGATACCAGAATGCTGTACTGCTGTAATCCGCTGTTTCCTCATTCGCATGTCCATGCTCGATAGTAAAAAGGATTGAACTTTTAAAAGGAATAACATCACCTGCCTGAAAACGGTAAGCTGCAATCCGGGCTGAAGAATCGTCTTTAATTATCAACCCATGGTATGGGGCAGAGAACTCCCCCTGGTTAAAATACCATCCGCTTGTGAAATAATCTTCAGTTCCCGTTCCATGGATGGAAGGTACTGTTTCATTATCTACATATACCATCTCATCCCCTTCAAGAAACCATAGGTTTCCGTTGTATCCCTGCATGCTCATATTTACACCCACAAACTGACCTTCGCCGGATGCATCAAGTATTACATAATTGTCTTTATAGTCTGTTTTTATATCTCGTTTCCAGTATGCATGAAAATATCCCGCGTCCTTGCCTAAGGTATTCTCCAACTGCTGATAATCGATCTGGTAGTAGAAAGCATAGACCTCCTGCCCTGTCTGGTTTTCAACTTCAATACGCGCTGATTTATTAAATGGCATAGGAAAATAACAATAGTATCCTCCGGACGACATCCCGGTAAACCGGGAGACATATTGTTTGTACTCAAAGCCCGTTCCGAAGAAATCACCGACGGGTACTTCAACTGAAGGGTTTACTTCACCATCCCAGTATATACGCAGCATAATTCTTCTGAGAAAATACGGATCTCTTGAGTCGATGGTAAACCAGATCCTTGTTATAATCCCGGGACCTTTAAGGTCAGCAAGAACAGCAGTTTTGCCATCTGTGATATTAATTCTGTCATTGTTTCCACCAGTAGTATCATAGCTGGAAACCTGAATCATTTTGCTGTTTCTTAGATAAAAGATATCTGAAGGTTCAGGAATCTTATATGGGTCCTGCTGTGAAAAACCCATACTGGAAAAAACGGTTATAACGAGAGCCAGGTAATGTATTTTATGAATCAAATTGTTCCTGTTTTTATTTAATGAGCATCATTTTCCGGGATATTAAATCTCCCGCAGATGTTCTTAAGGTATAGAAATAAACTCCGCTGCTTAACCCGGAACCGTCAAACACTAACTCATATGATCCTTGCTTTTGTTCCTCATTCGTTAATGTCTTTACTTCATTCCCCAGTATGTCATAAACCTTGAGAGTTACAAAACAGCTTTCGGCTATTTTATAAGTTATCAGAGTCGAAGGATTAAAAGGATTAGGATAATTCTGAAGCAGTCCGAACCGGGTTACTGAATTCTGTGCAATATCATCAGCGCCTGAAGCATCGCCAAGAATGAAGTATGCAAAACTGTACTGATCGAAAGTTGCTGCGTACTGGTAAGGAATATTGTTTACTTTATTATAATAGATATTTAATCCTATAGTATCACCAGGCTGGAGATTCAGTCCGGCATAATCTCTCTTCGCGATTGACATTTCGATCTGCACAACAGGAAAATTCAGCGTTGTTCTGAGTTTTACACTTGAGGGATAAATCACCCTCCTCTGAAACTGGTTCTGGTAGTCAGGATCATCATCCCACATACCGCCGGGACCGCCATGCTGCAGACTCCATGCTTTGACTTCCGGACTTGCATCCCACGAATGAAAAGTTGTAAAATTTCCAGTTGATATATTAATTTCCATTTCGGTATTCCCTGCACCCCACCACCATCCGTCATTCTGGAAATCAAAGCTCAGTTTTGGAATTCCAATATTGGACAGATATAGAGCCAGGTAAAGAGAATCCTGAGTATAGCTCATATAATACTTTGGAGCATAATCCTGGCTGGAGTACACAACCGTATCATCAACCAGAGGCCAGCCTTCCTCAACAATTCCATCAATCACCGGGTGATAGACAGGGATAATACCTTCTGCGGCATACCTGGGATAGTTATCTCCGCCATCTTCAATATTATCACCGTCGGTATCCGGTAAATTTGGATCAGATCCGCTGAAAGCACCGTTTATTGCCTCATCTCTGTCCGGCAGGCCGTCATCATCAGTATCGGCTGAACCGTCACTGCTTCCGAACCTGGATTCATCGACTGCAGTCAGACTGTCATCATCAGGGAAATCATCGTTATCAGAATCTACATCTTCATAAATATTTCCCCAGTCAGGAAGAAGATCTTCATATGCAGTGAACGTCCTGAACATTTTTGCCTGGAAGTCATACTGCTCTCCGCATGGAACCGGAAATTCCCACGGCACATCCCCATGATACATTTCGGGGTGTCCGTTTGCATTATAAAGAGCATCAATTGCATGCTGAACCTCGTGAACAAATACCCAGGTAAGTCCATAATAAACATCATTATCATTGCCGGGATAAATTACTCCCGAACCCGCCGGCCAATGGACGTGTGAAAAGCCTGTCTGTCTTGAAGGACC
>DATFVA010000020.1:0-8812 GCA_035260565.1 Ignavibacteriaceae bacterium
GAACGTAAATATATTAATCCAGCCTTCAATGGTCCAGTCGCCGGTGAGATCGAGATAGGATGTATCCGCAACTGTAACGTAGGAGGAATCGGACTGTGCGTCATTTGTTAACCCCAGAACCTGTCCAAGGTTAGTATCGAAAGAATTATTTAGATAGAATAACCCGTTCGCTGCATTGGTATGTCCAACCCCATCCGCAGAAAATGAAGAGGCATTGGTTAAATCTCCGTTGAAGTGAAGGAGCATCATTGTGTGGCTGTCCGGAGTATAGGGACCGCCGATAGGCTCTTGAGCATATAGATTTAATATACCCAGAAAAAAAAACGTAGAAAAAATAACAGGAAGTCTAAAACGTATAAGATATTTCATATACATCTCCTTTTATGTTAAATGATCCGGTTAATTAATATTTTTTACTAATTCTCACGTGTCATTCAAAATGAATTTTCCATGTATATATTTTCAAAGAGCGGAGGGAAAATTTCTGATAAAAATGTTAGCGCTAACATTTTCGAACCAATATTACTATTTAGAATTTATAAAGTCAAGCTTTTATTTGGAACGTGCTGGTTTCATCATACCTGATTGCGGATTTTGGTGAATCTGCCATATTCTGCAGCAGTATTTCAGATTTGTCCCCGGTAATGAGATTTTTAAGGTAAGGGGATGACACGCCACGTGTCATCCCCGTCTGAATTTAAGCGGGCTTCGATACATCTTCCAGGATGTTTCCGCTCAGTTTTCTGTCTGAAGTGTGTGTTGCAATATCGCCGATTCAACAGATACCGGCCGCTCTCTTAATTTTAATTAATACTGCCAATCACCTGTTCAGTTCATTCTTAATTATTTTTCCTGCTTCTTCAAATTATTCGCCGCCCGGATTAGAAGCCATGTAGTTAACCCGGACTGTGTATCTCTTTCTACCATTCATCTCCGTCCCTTCCCCATACTGAATACGCTCTGAAAACGCTTTGAAAACGCTCTGAATGCGCTGTGAATACGCTGTGAATACGCTCAAAATACATCCTAACTTCTCCCCTAACGGTTATTTTAATTCTGTTTTGCGGCTTCAGGAATTTCCTGCCCTACCATATCTCTTTCTTTTGTTATCGACCATCCGGTTTTCAACCCCACCACAAAATATCCCATAACAAGAATACCGAATGCAAAGATTGTATCGCCTATTACCCTCAGCCACCTTAGGGTGTCCACTACAGGCGACTGATTAAATTCAGCTGAACGTGCGTACCAGTATCCCTTTTCGACGCTTGCCCAGGTCTGCATAAGTCCTACAGGAAGAATACTTATGAGTATCATAAGAGCAAGACCTATGTTAATCGACCAGAAAGCAAGACCGATGATTTTAGTTTTCCATACGTAACGCTGAGTTAAACCGCGAAGACAGAAAAGCATAAATCCCAGACCCAGCATTCCATATACTCCGAATAAAGCAGCGTGTGCATGAACAGGAGTAGTTTCGAGCCCCTGCATATAATACAATGCTATAGGAGGATTAATCAGGAAGCCGAACAACCCTGCCCCAACAAGGTTCCAGAAAGCTACCGCGATGAAGAAATAGATCGGCCATTTATACGAAGTCACCCATTTACGTGCACGGCTCAAAGTAAGGTTCTCATATGCTTCAAATCCTATCAGAACAAGGGGTACAACCTCGAGCGCGCTGAAAGTGGCTCCTAATGCCATAACTGATGTTGGTGTTCCTGTAAAATATAGATGATGGAAAGTACCGATTATTCCGCCTGAAAGGAAAATTGAAGTTGAGAAAAGTACAGCGGTTGTTGCTGAACGAATGCCCAGCAGTCCCATCCTTGTGAACAAAAATGCAATAGCAACCGTCGCAAATACTTCGAAGAATCCTTCAACCCAGAGATGAACTACCCACCATCTCCAGTACTCTGCAATGGCAAGGTTTGTATGTTGACCCCACATAAACCCGGCAGCATAAAATACTGCGATGGCTATGGATGAAATAATAAAAAGCCCGAGGAGATGTTTATTCTCATCCTTTTTCTGCAGCGCAGGTTTCATTGCGCGGATCATAATGAAAAGCCACAGGAATAATCCGACTAATAAGAATGACTGCCAGAACCTGCCCAGATCCACGTACTCATATCCCTGGTGCCCGAACCAGAAGTTTGTTTTGAAGCTTAATAATTGATGAACACCAAGATATTCACCAACCATTGATCCGCCTACTATAATTATCAGCGCTATGAATAAAAAGTTTACAAGTCCTTTCTGGTATTTTGGTTCATAACCGGAAACAGCCGGTGCAATAAAAATACCCGTTGCCAGCCAGGCTGTAGCGATCCAGAAAATTCCAAGCTGCTGATGCCACGTTCTTGTTAATGAATACGGGATAATCTCGGATATTTTAATACCGTAGAAACCGGCACCTTCAACTCCGTAATGGGCTGTGATTGCACCGAATAGAACCTGTGCGACTACCAGCGCACCTACTATCCAGAAGTATTTCAGCGTTGCTTTCATGGATGGTGTCGGCTGCAATGCCAGCAGGGGATCCCATTCCGGTGCCTCATGATGATCCTCCTCCCGCTTTCTCTTCGAGGCAGCATAGTACCAGGCTAACGCACCGATTCCGCCAAGGAGCAGCACAAAACTTATAACCGACCATACTACAACCATGCCCGCAGGTTTATTCCCAACCAGTTCATCAGCAGGCCAGTTGCTTGTATAAGTAATGTCAGACTCCGGACGGTTTGTAATACAGGCCCAGGAAGCCCACCAGAAAAACGCATTAAGTTCAGCAAGTCTTTGAGGATCTTTGACTGCATTTTTCGGAATAGCATATATTTCTCTTAAATGATCAAGAGCCGGATCGCCTGAAAATAATGAGGTAAAATGTTTACCAACATTTGAAACTGCTTCAGCTGTTTCTGATGAAAGGGTAATTGTGCCTGAAGCAGCATCATAAGTATTTTTTCTTAGCTCATCCTTCATGCTTTCTTTTAGTTCTGCCTGGTAAGGGGAACTCAGATCATCAAATTTCTTTCCGTACTTCTTCTGTGCACGGTCATTTAAAATCCATAAGGCTTCACGGTGAATCCAATCGGCTGTCCAGTCGGGAGCAATGTATGCGCCATGCCCCCACACAGTTCCCATTTCCTGCCCTCCCATCGATTGCCATACATTCTGCCCGTTCTGAATGTCTTCTTTCGTAAAGATAACAGTCCCATCCGTACTAATAACTTTTTCCGGTACCGGGGGTGCTTTCCTGTATATTTCCGTGCCGAAGTAGCCCAGCACGAGAAATGATAATACTATTACCAGCCCTAACCCGATCCATAGTTTTTTATAATTCATCTGGTTACCTGTGTTTATTTCTTATGAATATTTTTACTCAAATCTTCTTATTATAGGAAATGTATGACCAACCGCACCCCAAAAATAGAATTCATCCGGACAGAAATAGTGAGCTATGTCCCAATTCAGAATTTGCGGGAATTAAAATTTCTCTCCCTTTGCCTCTCTTATCTGACTGCCGACCGGCCTTATCCTTCCCCATATAGCATAAAAAAAATAAATTATTGCAGCAACCTGGAATAATGAGTAAAGCGAAATTGACCAGGCTATAATTTCAGAATAGAAAAATGAAGCGGCTGCCTGGGAAATAAAACGCAGTGCTGTCGAAATTGTCATCATCCAGTAAGCTATTAGTATCTTATCCGGATTGTATTTTTTGTCATCCTTCTGCGGTCTTGGGAAAAACCACAAAGCAACCCCCATAATCATCATCATGACAGAACCGACAAGGATGATATGTGTGTGTGCAGATTTCAGCTCAATACCGTAAGCAGTGTGAAATACATTCTGCGCAAGCGACATATAGACGCCAGTCAGAATTCCTGTTATCAGAAAAATCACACTCGTCTTGATGAAGTATCTCACGGTAGTAAACATTTACTTATTCCATTCAAACGATTTTTTTAATGTTCACTTTCCAGACTTCGGGTCCCGACTCGAGATATTCCCAGCTCGATTGACCGTTTCTCTCTGCAGACATTTCATAGAACAACGGCTTGGGATCATGATCATTTATAAGCTGCAGAATTTCACCTTTGGCAAGCATATCAAATTTTGAAAAAATTGTGCTGTGTTTCTCTCTCGGTATAATAGGTCTTACGTCAAGTATCTTTACATTGCTGCTCATATCTGTTCTCCGGATTAATTGCATTAATTACCGCAGAAAATTTATGATGAACCAGGAAAGGATTCCTTGACTTAAGTCAGTTTTATGCGGATTTCAGAGCAGTCTCTATGAGGAGAGTTCTTTGAGCTTTTTTAAGTTATTAACGAATATCTTTTTCCCCTGCACCCTTATAATTTCATCATCCTGAAGTTTTTTTAATGAACGGCTTAGAGTCTCAGTAATCGTCCCAAGGTAGCCTGCTATCGCATTTTTTGATACTGAAAGTCTGACAAATGGTTCCGGAAGCTTCTCAGTACCGCTGTTCCTGATCTCCTGCATCAGGAATTTAGCGAGACGTAAGGTAACTTCATTCGATGAAAGCTCCTCAATTTTCTGAGTAAGTGATTTCATCCTCTTAGCAAATCCCCCAAGCATTTTCAGACTGATCTGAGGGTTCTTTTCAAGCAGCCTGATAAAATTTTTCCCGTTGAAGAATAGTAGAACAGAATCCTCAAGAGCTTCTGCAGAAACCGGGTAGTCCGTCCCTTCAAAAAGAGGTATATCAGCAAAAGCCTGTTTCGGCTGTACAAGGTGTATAATAGTCTCCTTCCCTTCTCTGGATATGCGGAAAACCTTAATACTGCCTTTAAGCAGGATATAGAATCCCTGGTACTTTTCCCCTTCCATAAAAAGAAATTGGTGCTTTTTGATTTCCATCTGAAGGCTTGATGAAGTTATTTCTCTAATCTGATCTTCCGATAATTCGGAAAACATAGGAATTTCTCTTAATACATTTTTTTCGGGAGTCGTCTGTAACATTCTATTATTCACTTTTCACAAAGATAATAAATGATCAACTCTTAATTATCTGTTGAATTTTTATATACGACCTGATGATAATTTCAATATTGCAACTAATTCTGTTTTGAAATCATTTCATTTTTGCAACTATTCAATAGGAATAACAATTGCATAAGAATCCTCATAAAATAGCAGGAAAAGTATGCAATTTGATGGTGCCGAAAGTTTATTAAAGTTTTCACGCGTATGCTGCAAACTGAACCATATTACGTGTAGAAATTTCAACCTGACTGCCGGGGAATTTCAATGTCTTCTATCACTTTACATTGATAAACCGTCCAGCATCAGAGAACTGAGTGAGATTATAGGGACAAGGGGAACTACCACATCCAAACTTCTTAATTCACTGGAGAAAAAGTTCATTATCAGACGGGAACTTGATTTAAAGGATAAACGAATTGAAAAAGTCTTTCTTACACCTGCCGGAGAAGAATTCTCCCGCAAGGTAGTTTCATTTTATAAAAATAAGTTTTTATCAATCTCCGGATTAGCAAATACAGAACGTCTGGGATCATTTGTAGAATTCCTTAATCAATTATCATTCGAAGCGGAAAAATCAACCGAGCTTAAGGATGATTTATTTTAAATCTAAACTGTCGAGGAAAAAATGAATAAAAATCTATCGAGGAAAGAATTTCTAAAAAACACGACGAAATATGCGGCCGGAGTGGCCGTTGGTACCGGTGCGTTAAATATGCTGAGCGGCAAAAATTTATTTGCCGGTACTAAAACCGATTGGCCATGGCCGTATACCGCTCTTGATGTTGAGGCTATGCGCATTGCAGGTCACGATACATATTATGCCGGGTTCGGCTGCGGGTATGGTTCTTTTGAAGCAATAATCAATGCCCTTAGATCAGCTATTGGCGATCCTTATACAAATCTTCCGGGACAGATAATGGGTTTCGCTGCCGGCGGTGCTGTAGGCTGGGGAACATTATGCGGTGCTTTGAATGGAGCGGCTGCTGTAATTTCTCTTGTTGCACCTTCAGCAGATTACACACCATTAATCAATGAATTGCTCGGCTGGTACACACAGACAATGTTCCCTACCGATACAAGCAATGAATATGCAGTAAATCATCTGTTCAATGTTAACAATTACGACCAGGTATTGCCTCAGAATATAAGCGGCTCGCCTTTATGCCATATTTCTGTTACCGGCTGGTGCAACTCAGCAGATTTCAGTTCGGGTTCAACAGAAAGAAAAGAAAGATGCGCCAGGCTTACCGGCGACGTTGCGGCTTATACGGTTAAAATACTTAACGATCACTTCGCCGGAACTTTCACACCGCTCTATGTTCCGCCTGCAAGTATTGCCGAATGCAATACCTGTCATGGCAGCAGCGGCACAGTGAAAAATGTTGCAGCTAAAATGGACTGCGTTCAGTGTCACGGAGATGAGCCCCATCCATCAGCTGTTGAACATATCGGCGCACCTGTTTCTACATATAAGCTTTCCCAGAACTTCCCTAATCCATTCAACCCTTCAACTAAAATACGGTTTTCAATTCCTAATATGGAAAATGTCAACCTGAATATTTACGATGTTCATGGAAGGCTGATCAGGACAATCATCAACAATACCAGTTATAATGCAGGTACCTATGATGTCAACTGGGATGGAAGAAATGAGTGGGGTGAGCTCGTTTCAAGCGGAATATATTTCTCTAAAATTACTGCCGGTAAATTTACAGAAACAAAGAAAATGTCCCTTGTAAAATAATTCCTCCGGAAAATTCTTCTCCAAAGCCGGTTCTGTTGCCGGCTTTTTTTATTGTACATTCTTTATCGGACAGCTGTATCATGCTTTCTTTGCACTTTCCACCTTTGCCATTTTTGTCAAATGTATATTTAATCAACAGCCTTAAATTGCGTTTTTTCGCAGGTTTCAATGTGTCTCATTTTGAGTCCTTCTCCGTTCCTTCTCCGTCATTTCCCCGACCTTAACCCGCATTAGAAAAGCAACTGACATTTTTGTCAGTATGTTGTAATTTTAAACATCCCGAAACTGCCTGCCTTTTTGTTTTCTTTTCCCGCTGAATGCTTAAATTTACTGATCAAAATCAGGCTGATGATGAATAAAGAAGATCTGGATAAATTGGTGAAGAATTTGCCGGAAGTCCCCGGCATACTTCGTAAGGATGAATTTTTTAACTCTGCTGTTATTATTCCGTTCGTTTTTATTGAGGGAGAATTTCATTTGCTTTTTGAAAAGCGGGCTGCAAATATCAGGCAGGGCGGAGAGATCTGTTTTCCCGGCGGAGAATACGATCCTAAACTGGATAAAGATTTTACTGAAACAGCTGTTAGAGAAACAATAGAAGAACTAGGAATTGGGATCGAAAAAATCAAGGTGCTTGGTATAATGGATACTTTGATGGGACCCATGGGCGTAACAGTCGATTCATCGGTTGCAGAATTGGAAATTAAAAGTATTGAAGAACTTAATATCGATAAAACGGAAGTTGAGAAGGTGTTTTTAGTCCCGGTTTCCTGGTTCATTAACAATCCCCCTGAAGAATATTTCGTTCAGCTTTTTGTTCATCCTCATTACACAGATGAAAAAGGTAATACGGTTCACCTTCTCCCCTCAAAGGAACTTGAATTACCCGAAAGATACAACCAGCCGTGGCATGCAGGCAAAAGAAAGATTTATGTTTATAAACTGAAAGAAGGAGTACTATGGGGTTTAACGGCAGCTCTGGTCAGGGAAGTTATTAATAGAATGATATAAGAAAGGCTGCCGGTATGGCAGCCTTTTATTCTATGCTCTTCTTGCAGTAGCTGTGAATATTATTCCTATAAGGAATACAACTCCTGCCACAATGAGAGGAGCTATATTACCCTGGCTGACAGTGACGTTTAGTCCGAGAAAATTAAACTTATCCGTCTGATTAGCATAATTTATCCCGGTTACAATCAGGGCTATTCCGCCCAGCACTGCCAGGATTATTCCTACTGCTCTCATATATTTCTCCTTCTCCTGTGGAACATATCTTTCAGCAGAAGAATAGGGAAAAAATACCCCTGGTAATGTATCAGCCTTCAATTGAGTGATCAAAATAACATTAAAAAGAACTAATTTTGAACTGTTTCTTCTGTTTCCCACATACCGGTTTTAAGGTAATCATTTATAGCCTTTGCAGCTGTACGCCCTGCACCCATTGCAAGTATAACAGTTGCACCGCCCGTTACTATATCACCGCCGGCAAAGACTCCTTTCTTGGAAGTCTTCATAGTATTATCATCAACAAGAATATTTCCCCATTTGTTGTAACCTATATCCGGAGTGGTTTTCTGGATGATCGGGTTTGATCCGTTGCCGATTGCAACTACAGTCATATCTATATCAAGTGTATATTCGGAACCTTTGATCGGGACAGGTCTTCTTCTCCCTGATGCATCAGGCTCGCCGAGTTCCATTCTCTGGAGCTTTACTGCCTTAAGCCATCCTTTTTCATCTCCGATAAATTCAAGCGGATTGGAAAGAAATACAAATTCTATCCCTTCTTCTTTTGCATGATGAATCTCCTCTTTTCTTGCCGGCATTTCCGCATCGGAACGGCGATAAATTATGTATGCATTTTTTGCACCAAGACGTTTGCTTGTTCTTACCGCATCCATCGCTGTATTCCCGCCTCCGAAAACTGCAACATTTTTATCTTTTACGTGAAATACAGGAGTATCAAATTCAGGGAAACGGTACGCTTTCATTAAGTTTACACGCGTAAGAAATTCATTAGCCGAATATACTCCGTTTAAATTTTCTCCCGGTAT
>DATFVA010000021.1:0-4972 GCA_035260565.1 Ignavibacteriaceae bacterium
GCTTAATTCCTTTACCAGCCGGAATGTTATCCTGAGACTTCTTTCCCTGTTATATGACCTTTCCGTTCCTCCGCTGAACTGGTTGAATCCTTTTGTCTGGGCGTAACGAAATCTGAATGACAGATCCGGGTCGTTTTCAAAGAGGAAGATATCCTGCTGGATATAATTAGAACCATTTACAGTAGTCCTTTCATTCTGAAAAGCTGAAAAATCAAGAAGATAAATCCGTTTATAATCCGGTTCCCTGCTGTTTTCTTCGATTCTCCAGTATGTTTCGGTTGACAGCGGCTTGAGGAGCTTGTACGCAAGCGAGCCGTTCTCAAAAATGTCACCATACTGTATCTTCCACCGGGTGCTTGTCTTAAGATTGATAACAGGAAAAAGCTCATCGGTCGGGACAGTTACCTGTATATAATCGGCATCATATACGGCCGGTTCAAATTCATTTTCATCGGCAATGCCGTTATTGTTCAAGTCTCCCAGGTACCGGTAGTTCCCTGTTCCCTGGGGTACGCGGATAAATACCTTTTCAAGTTTTGCCGTTCTTTCGGTTGAGACTTCGTAAAACAGATCCCCGTTTAAAACAGGGTTCCAGAAATTAAATTTCGACTGCGAGCGGATTAAAACTGTCTGGTTATCAAGGAATCCTTTTCTCTTAAACTGCCCGGTATATTTTTTATCCCGGACTGTCAGGCTGACGGTTGAATTTACCTCACTGATCCCGCTATAAGTAAGTTCGTAATATTGAGTCAGTGCCTTATCCTGTTTCATCATAAGGCCGCCAAGGGGAGCATATTCCTCTCTGATCGAATATTTTCCGCCGATCTTAAGTCCGTTGATATTTACCAGTTGAAGGAAAGGATCTATTTCATAGTATTTCAGACTGCTGCTGAGCAGTGAATCGGAACTCCCGGATTTATCCTTCTTCTTTTCAGCCAGGAATTCCACACCAGGTTTCAAATACCAGAAAACATAATACCCGCTCCCCTTCTGGCGTACCCAGTTAGTCTTAATGTCATTATTCTGCGATTCAACATAATCGAGGTTATATAAGAGCGAATAATTAGTATTATCTGTAAAACTGAAATTATTGTTATACCTTGTCGCCTTGAAATCGTCGCCTCTTTTTAATATCCCGATTGAAGAAGTAACGAGCATATTGTTAACAGGCAGGAGATTCAGGTTAAACTCACGAAGAGTTTCATCTGCCTGTGCCTGGTTCTGCGATACATTATAAAACCTGTCGAATTCAACTTCATTTATCCTGTCGGCAGAAGTGAACTTTCCCTGGATAAACCTATCTTTAACAGAAAAGCCTGCTTTACCCAGATCTATATTTCCCATTTGAATTTTCTTTGGATCCATTTTCAAAAAAATGTTCCTTGCATAACCGTAATTATCCCTGTCATCAAGACTCGATAAAAGGTTCTGATCCCACAGACTGCCGGCGTATTCAAGGCTAATAAAGAAATCCTGGAAAGGATTTGCATCAACAACAATGTTTCCGATCTGCTTTCTTTCAGGTATTGGGATATAGATCAATGGCAGGTATCCTCCCTGACTTTTGCCTGCAAAGACATAATTACCCAGGCTGATCTTATTGTAATCTCCTGTTGATTCACCCACATAACTGAATGATACATTGTAAATAGCGGCCGAATCCCCCGGGTTGTATACATAATAGGAAAATGGTTCGTTGTTGATGAGCGTATCTACTTTATAATATGTGCCGTGAATATTTCCAAGTGAATCCGGCTGTGCCAGAGTAATTCCTGACTTTGAAGCTTTGCTTCTGTCATCGCCCGCATTCTGAAGTACCGCTTTGTCAGAATTTGTAAGCGTTACATCTATCGGAGCATTAGGGTCATCCCCTTCTCTAAGGTACTGCATTTGAATCCCGAGCTTGTCATCAAGAAGAGACGATTTGACACCGGTACCGAAAAAGTTACGGGTAAAACGTCTGTCTGTATACTCAAAGTCGACCGATATCCTGCTGGCAGATGTTATCAGTCTCTGGGGTGTAAATGTAATCTGGGCATTTGAATACTCGATTGTATAATCATTTGCCTCGCCTCTCTTCATCGGAACACCATCAAGAAAAACCTGCTCGGTGCCTGCAATTACTACAATATCCTTTTCATTATTTATACCGGATAGCCTATACGGTCCCTGCACTCCGTCAATTCCCGTAAAGTTATTTGTATTAAATTTGCCGCGGGAGCTTGCCAGCGAAACGTAACCGGATTGCCCGGCATACTGGAATTCCCCCATTAATCCCTGCAGCTTCCTGTCAATTACTCCAAACTCCCCCTGCTTGCGCAGCAGCTGGTAATCGCCGAAAGTACCTGTTGCATTAGGATGTTTAATCTGGATAAAAACCTTATCGAGTTCTTCCAGCCGTTCCGTATTTCCTTCGGGCTGAATGGGTGTATTCTCATCGGTCAGAGCCGCCACTACTTCAATCTCGTCTGACAGCTTTCCGGAAAGCTGGAGTCTCAACCCGCTGTTCAGTGTAAAATCTTTCGTTGTTCCCACTGTAAAACCGCGGACAAGAGTTCCGCTTTTTTCGATCCTGTTTCCGAAAATATCCTCGGGAGTAAAGCCGCCGCCTTCCGACTGTGCTATCTGTATTGTATCAGTACCGCCTTCTTTTACTCTGACCACGAGACTCCGCTTTTTATATTCTTTTTTCAGAGACAACTGATAAGACCTGTATGAAACGTAAAGAGTATCAAAGATGGAATAGGCCAGTGAATCAGAGAGGCTGAATGAGGCGGTTTTATATGAAATTGTGTAATCCTTCCTGCCAAGTGTTTGTCCCCGCAGCACTATTTTCTCAGAAAACGGAATAATCGAAACCCTGGATAATGAATATTCATTATCCAGGCTGACTGGAATACTATCTGTGACGGTTTTTACCAGGTATTGATCCTGCGCCCTTAAAGAAATTGTCAAAAAAAAGAGTACACCCGGTATAATAAAAAGCTTGAATCTCAAATGATGACAAGATTTGTGAAGCAATAATCTAAATTTACATACTTCTTTTATCAAGTCTATATGGATTATAGCATTCCCTTTCCCCTATGTGGAAAATAACTATTCCTTAAGCAGTAATCTCAGGTCGGACTACGCCATCCCTCCCTTACAATTATGAACAAATTGAATTAAGAAAAAAGATTATTTTGATAATACTACCAAATAACCTACAAGAAGATTACCCTGATATTAAATAATGATGGACATTCTACCGATGTAAGAAAGGTTAAAAAATGGGTAAAGTTTAAGATCTCCATCATTAACCCGACAACGACTATAAATTATTCAATAAAGAAGGATGGATTTGTCTCATTGAATGGTTATAATTTCCTTGGTCAGCAGGTTGCCGATCTGACCGGAACGATTCACCTGCTTAAAATCTAAATGTGACTGAAATTAAACTGAAAAGTACTGTAAAGCTTATTTTATATAATTAATTAAGCAGGAAATATGAACGCAGCAATAATATTAAATGAAGAAGCCGGACAGGGTAAAAACCTTGCTGAACGACTTTCTCAATTCCGCGATGAAAAATTTTCCTTTGACCTGTTTACTACTAATGACGGGTACCTGGATGATACCCTTAAAAAAATCGACCATGAAAACTACGGGATGCTTATTGCTGCAGGCGGTGACGGAACTGTGAGCTCTGTTGCCGGCAGAGCTGTTCGACTTGGAAGGATAATGGGTATCATTCCAGCAGGAACCCTGAATCATTTTGCAAGAGATGCAGGTATCCCGTTGGATATGGATGAGGCAATGAAAGTTATAAAAAATGGTAATACTGCACTAGTAGATACGGCAAGCGTGAATGATCATATATTTTTAAATAATTCATCTATAGGACTTTATCCAAAAGTGGTTAAGAAAAGAGAAAAAGAGATGCGATTCGGAGGAAATAAATGGACGGCATTGTTTAAGGCTGTATTAACTGTCTTTAAATCTGTTCCGAGAATCAAGGTAACCATTGAAGCGGACGGACAAACAATTGAATGTAAAACTCCTTTTGTATTTATAGGAAATAACGATTACAAATTCGATCTGTTTAACCTCGGACGAAGAGGAGGGCTAAGGGATGGCCGCTTAAGTATTTATTACCCCACGTATGAAGGCAGGATTTCCTATGTGCGGCTTATTCTAAAAACATTAACAGGCAGACTGGATCAGGAAATAAGCTTCCGTATCCTTCATAATGAAGAAATTATGATATATTCGGATAAAAAAAGGCTGGAAGTTTCTCTCGACGGAGAGGTGATTAAAATGAATACACCTTTGTTTTATAAGATCAATACCAAATCTCTCAGACTAATTATCCCGGGATGATATTGAAAAAAATTGTACATATATCGGATCTCCATTTCGGCACAGTTGAAAATAAAATTGCTGAAAATATTATCCGGGATATTAAAAACCTTAACCCTGATCTCCTGATTATAAGCGGAGATCTAACACAGCGTGCAAGGAAAACCCAATTCCGAAAGGCAAAGGAATTCATCGATAAGCTTAATTATATAAAAATAATCATACCCGGGAACCACGACGTGCCTTTGTATAATGTATTCGCCAGGTTCCTGCGGCCATTAACCAACTATAAGAATATAATTACAAAGGACCTTTCCCCTTTCTATCATGATGAAACAATTGCAATCCTTGGAATAAATACAGCCAGGTCACTTACCTGGAAATCAGGAAGGATATCAGAAGAACAGATTGAGAACCTCGAAGAGAAACTTTGTTCTATAGACAATAGTGTTTTCAAAATTATAGTAACCCATCATCCTTTTATACCACCCGCCGGTGACCTGGGTATAAAGCTGGTAGGTAGATCGGCAATGGCCCTCCAGATAATAGATAAATGCTCGGTTGACCTTCTTCTTGCGGGACACCTTCACCAGGGATATAGCGGAGATGTAAGGCCTTTTTATCCTTCGCAGAA
>DATFVA010000022.1:0-3821 GCA_035260565.1 Ignavibacteriaceae bacterium
AGTTTGGATGTGATTACATTTCCTCCCCTGCCGATGATTACTGCCTTGCCGAGCCGGGCTATCTGCAGTATGGTCTCCGACATCTGCCTGACGAAAGTCTGCCCCGACGGATTGCCGAGAATTTCATTCACCATATTTTTAAGGTTATGTACTTTGTCCTCATCCATAAACTCGGAGAGTATATGCGGCAGATGGTGATCTTCTATCACCTTCTCGATGAGGTTCTTATCGAAGTAAGTCCACTCCGTTCTGTCATCGGAAGAATACCTGTTTAAGATCTCAACGAGCTTGTGGCCTATGATGTCGGCCCGTGTTCCTGTCTGACGTGAAATTGTTATGCATGGAAATGCTGGTCTGTTCTGCGACGGTTTGTTGTGTGACTCGATGTAAATGCGGCACTTTTCGTATACACCTGCTACTCTCATTTTAATCCCTCCTTCTTTCTGCAGAGGAATTGAAGAGTTCCTCTATCAGGTTAATTCATTATGTACCTGTTTAGTTTCTTCCTCCGGTGAAAACCAGTTCGTTATCTTTTCTTCCTCCTTACCATTTTTCGAGACATGATAAAATTCATTATTATGAGATGAATAAGTATAATCTTTTTTCCAATCATCAATATTATTTACTATTTGTTTAATTGCATCCGTTATGTAGTAAATTTCATTGTTAGTCATTGTAGGATGTACAGACAAACGCACCCATCCGGGCTTATCCGAAAAATCTCCTTCGTTGATCTTCTCGGTTATTTTTCTCGACTGGTCGGGACTTACATGCAGCAGGTAATGTCCGTACGTACCCGCACACGAACATCCGCCTCTTACCTGCACACCAAACCTGTCGTTAAGCAGTTTTACAATCAGGTTGTAGTGAATCCCGTCCACATAAAAAGAAATTGCGCCGAGCCTGTGCTCTATATTGTCAGCCAGGATGTGCAGAGATTTCACTTTTCTCAGCTCAGCGAGAGTAAGCCCGATGAGCTCCTCCTCCCTCTCACGTATGTTATCAACGCCCATTTCTTCTTTTAATTTAATGCATAGTGCCGCACGTATAGTCTGCAGGAATGCGGGTGTACCGCCGTCTTCCCTTGCCTCGATATTATTAACGAACTTATGCTGGCCCCAGGGATTTGTCCAGTCTACCGTTCCGCCGCCGGGATTATCCGGTACTTTATTCTTATAGAGTTTGGAATCAAATATCATTACTCCGGATGTGCCGGGTCCTCCAAGGAACTTATGAGGTGAGAAAAATACAGCATCAAGCTTTTCAAGCGGGTCATCAGGATGCATATCAATTTTTGTATAGGGAGCAGAACAGGCAAAATCAACACAACAATATCCCCCGTTCTGATGCATCATTTTCGAAAGTTCATAATATGGAGTTTCTATTCCGGTAACATTTGAACATGCAGTAAATGAACCAATCTTAAGTTTCCGGTCTTTGTACTTGTTGAGTTTTTCCTTAAAATCATTTAAGTCTATCCGTCCGCTGTCATCAGGATCAATAACAACTACATCCGCAATTGTCTCCAGCCATGATGTCTGGTTGGAATGATGTTCCATATGCGTTAAAAATACCACGGGGCGAAGTTCTTCAGGCAGCGCCAGGTAATCTTTAAGCTGTTCCGGTATCCGTAATCCCAGCATCCGCTGAAATTTATTTATAAGGGCGGTCATCCCTGAGCCTGCAGTTATAATAACGTCATCTTTGGATGCATTACAATGTTTTTTAATGATATTGTGGGCTGTGTGATAGGCAAAAGTCATAGTTGTACCGGTAACGCTTGCCTCGGAGTGTGTATTCCCTACAAAAGGGGCGCACTCTTCAATCATTTTTTTCTCGATAGGAGCATAAAGCCGTCCGCTCGCTATCCAGTCAGCATAGATAATTCTTTTTTCACCATATGGTGATGTGAATTTCTTATTGTATCCAATCGTATTTTCACGAAATTTTTTGAAGTATAGTTCGTGATTTTCCATCGTTAAGCTCCGAATCGTCTTTTGTTGTGCTTAAATATAATGAATTTCCTGCTCTGAATCAGTTCAGAAGCTGTGTGGATGTGGAGCGCAAAAACCTGTTTCACTCCTTTCGGGATTACTAACCACTAAAATGGCTAAATATAAGTTCTTTTGTAGTTTTTCTATGTTCAGATAAATGAATTGCATGCAAAATATTTGAGTAATGACAATTGGCATATAGGCAGGAAGATTATAAAAGAATCATCAGCATACAAAATGATATGCCGGGGAAAAGAAGAGAAAGAAAAACAGGGAGAGATTCCCCGGGATCTCAATGATTTTATTAATTGTATTACTTATCGCGGCGGCAGCCAGTATATTTATCCTGTATAAATATTTTTAAGTGCATTTCTTTTTTTTATTTTTGAAGCAGCAAACAACCTCAGAAACCAATAATGAAATATATTGTCGGATTGGACGGCGGCGGAACTAAAACCAGGTGCGTAATTGCGGATAACTCCGGCCGGCCTGTAACCGAATTTTCCGGCGGGCCTTCCAATTTTCTGTCTATTGGAGATGAAAAAGCAGCTTCAAATATCTTATCGATAATAAAGTCAGGACTTGCAAAAATCGATTCTTCGATAGAAGATGTATCCGTTATACTTGCCGGTGTCTCAGGTGCCGGCAGGAAACTTCACGCCGACAGGCTGAGAAATTCCCTGTTATCTAAACTTCCGGAAAATTTCACACATATATTTGTTGAGAGCGACGGACGCGTTGCACTGGAAGGCGCGCTTGCAGGAGGAACCGGGGCTATACTGATAGCCGGAACCGGCTCGGTGATTTACGGTAAGGATAGTTCAGGCAGGATCCATCGCGCGGGTGGATTCGGAAGGATCATCGGTGATGAAGGAAGCGGTTATTCTATCGGGGTTAAAACATTAAGGCTGGTTTCACATATGCTCGACGGGCGGGAGAAAGCCGGGGAAATGCTTGAGTCTTTCAGTACAATCTTTCATATAAATAATGCGGATGACCTGATAACTCTTGTTCATAATCCCGGTTTCGATGTGGCATCGATTGCAATGTTTGCACTCAGGGCTGCTGATGAAGGTATCACCCAAGCCAAAAAAATACTTGATGCGGAGTCTGACGAATTGATCAGACAAATATATGTGATGAAAGAAAAAACCGGATTATCCCCCTTAACGCTGGTTTTAATTGGTTCGCTGATAGAAAATGATAATTATTATTCGCAGCTTCTGATAAAAAAAATAAAAGGGATAGAAGGATTAGAACCCGCTGAGAGAAAATTTTCCCCTGAAATGGGCGCAGTTATTATGGCAGGAAAAATACTGACCGCCGAAGAAAACTCCCTATGAGAAAAACCAGGACTGAATATCGGAACGGCTGGACATGGGTGCCATCGCTTTATTTTGCGGAGGGACTGCCTTATGTGATGGTAATGTCCGTTTCTGTAATTATGTATAAAGATTTCGGGATCTCAAATACAGACATAGCCATTTATACAAGCCTTCTCTACCTTCCCTGGGTTCTAAAACCTTTATGGAGTCCTTTTGTCGATATCCTGAAAACTAAACGCTACTGGATTGTTTCTATGCAGCTCACTATTGCGCTGGCTCTGGGTTGCCTCGCATTTGCATCGGCACTTCCGGATTCCTTTACTCTGACTCTATTTTTCTTCTGGATGATGGCGTTTAGTTCCGCGACTCACGACATAGCTGCGGATGGCTTTTATATGCTGGGATTGACGAAACATGACCAGGCGTGGTTCGTTGGTTTCCGCAGCACTTTCTACAGACTGGCGATGATCTTTGCAACCGGACTTCTCGTCATATTTGCGGG
>DATFVA010000023.1:0-5381 GCA_035260565.1 Ignavibacteriaceae bacterium
GTACATAGTAAATCCCATTACTTATTACTCTACTTAATGACCGGCGGGTCATTATCTCGATTTATGATGTGGATTATTTCTTTTATAAATTTAATGAATATTTTATAAATCAAAGACTATTATACGAAAATGAAACCCAACGAGTTAACCAAGGAACAAAAAGAAGAATTAGAGAAATTCGGAGCCAATACCTGGTTCGTTGAATACCTTCACGAACAGTATGAGAAAAATCCTTCCCAACTCCCCGATCAATGGCAGAAGTTTTTCGGCAAAGTAACCGGAAAGGCAGAAGACAACGGCAAACTTGATAACAAGGCGAACGGTTCTGTGTTCGATTTAAGCGGAATTGAATTCCCGGTTCCGGGTGATGAAGATGAAACACAGGTAATTGCCGGAAGTTCAGCCCGCATTCTTGAAAATATGAATTACAGTCTTACGATTCCTGTTGCAACTTCACAAAGAACTATTCCTGTAAAGCTCCTTGAAGAAAACCGCAAAGTTCTCAACCAGTTCCTTAAAAAGAAGGATGCCGGAAAAGTTTCATTTACACATCTCATAAGCTGGGCAATACTTAAGGCTGTTGAAGCTGTTCCGGCATTGAATAATGCTTTTACAATTATCAACGGCAAACCTAATATTATTAAGAGGAAAAATGTTAACCTCGGACTTGCAATAGACCTCGAAAAAAAAGATGGTACACATTCGCTCATAGTCCCGAATATCAAAAACGCAAATCGTATGAACTTTAAGGAGTTCTGGAGTACGTATGACGATCTTGTTACCCGTTCAAGGAAGGGACAAATTGATCCGGCAGAATTCGCGGGAACTACAATTACACTTACAAATCCAGGGACGATCGGCACAGCCGCATCAATACCAAGGCTTATGGTAGGACAGGGTGCTATCATTGCGACAGGTGCAATACAGTATTCTCCCGAGTACCAGGCAATGTCGCCATCAACGATATCTGCACTTGGAGTAAGTAAGGTAATGACCCTGACGAGCACATATGATCACAGGATCATCCAGGGAGCTGAATCAGGTTTTTTCCTTAAAGAAATAAATGAACTGATGCTCGGCAAAGACAATTTTTATGACGAGATTTTTGAAGTCCTTAATATTCCATATAAGCCTTACGTATGGAAAGCGGATTACCAGCCGGGAATTTTTGATAATGCCGCAAATACAGAAGAGATTGAAAAGCAGGCGAAAGTTCTTCAGTTTATAAATTTATACCGGGTGAGGGGGCACCTGATTGCAAACCTCGATCCGCTTGGCTTCCAGACGTCTTATCACCCTGAACTAGATCCCGCAACTTATAATCTTACAATATGGGATATGGACCGGTTCTTTATTACCGGAGGTTTCAGCGGTTTGAAGACAGCTTCTTTAAGACAAATACTTGAGATTCTGCAGAAGACTTACTGCGAGAAGATCGGAGTTGAGTATATGCATATTCAGAATCCCGAGGAGAAGGTCTGGCTTCAGAGTAAGATGGAACCAATTAAGAATCTGCCCGATTTCAGTCCTGAAATTAAGCAGCGCATACTCAGTAAGCTGATCAACGCAGAGACTTTTGAGCATTTCATTCATACAAAGTTTATTGGACACAAGCGGTTCTCACTTGAAGGTTCAGAAACGCTGATACCCGTCCTTGATATGCTTCTTGATGAAGCCAGCCAATCAAATGTTATTGAGGTAGTGCTTGGCATGGCACACCGCGGACGGCTGAATGTACTTGCTAATATTATCGGCAAGTCTTATGAATCTATTTTATCTGAGTTCGAAGATATTCAGGATCCTAATTCGATTGCCGGTTCAGGTGATGTGAAGTATCATCTCGGGGCAACAGGTAAATACAAGACCCACAATGGTAAAATGATCACAGTTTCCGTCGCTTCAAATCCCAGTCACCTCGAGTGGGTTAATCCTGTTGTGGAAGGAATTGTACGGGCAAAACAAATGCGTCTCGGAGACAGTAAAGCTCACAGGAAAGTGCTCTCAGTACTGATCCACGGCGATGCTGCATTTGCAGGACAGGGCATTGTTGCCGAAACACTGAACCTTTCCCAATTAAGCGGTTACAGAACGGGCGGTACCGTCCATATAATTATAAACAACCAGATAGGTTTTACGACTACGCCTGAGGATGCGCGTTCATCTGTATATGCATCGGATGTTGCGAAGATGATACAGGCGCCGATATTCCATGTAAACGGCGATGATCCGGAAGCGTCATTATGGGTTACAAAACTTGCGTTCGAGTACAGGCAGATATTTAAGAAGGATGTAGTAATAGATCTCTTCGGTTACAGAAGACATGGCCATAACGAAGGAGACGAACCAGGATTTACACAGCCTCTGCTTTACGATATAATTAAGAATCATTCCTCGGTAAAAGAAATTTATGAGAATGTTCTTCTGAAGAACCAGGTACTCTCGGAAAATATAATTAAGAGGATGAACGAAGAAATTTATAATGAGCTAAGCGAAGCTTTCGATAAGATCAGGAAGAAAAGCATCAGTTTTAATACTGATGTCCCGCTTGCAGTATCAAAAGAAAAGGTTGAGTCAGTAAGACCTGTTAGTGAAACAGGGATTTCTGAAGAGACACTGAAGACAATTGTGGAAGGAACCACTTCCCTTCCTGAAGAGTTTGCAATTCATCCAAAGCTTAAGAAATTTTTGGAGAAGAGAAAAGGTCTTGTTGATGGAAAATCAGAAGCAGAGTGGGCATTTGCAGAAACGCTAGCATTCGGGAGCTTACTGCTGGAAGGGACACCTGTAAGATTAAGCGGACAGGACAGTGTACGGGGAACATTCAGTCAAAGGCATCTTGCGCTAACAGATATTAAAAGCGGAGGTGAATATGTTCCACTGAATCACCTTTCTAAAAACCAGGCTGAACTTGAAGCACTGGACAGTTTTCTTTCTGAGGCAGCAGTGCTTGGATTTGAATACGGCTACAGCACAGCCGACCCGCTTGCACTGGTTATGTGGGAAGCGCAGTTTGGTGATTTCGCAAACGGTGCACAGGTAATAATTGATAACTTCATCGTGGCATCTTATGAAAAGTGGCAGCTGCCTAACAGTCTTGTTCTTCTGCTTCCCCACGGTTATGAAGGGCAGGGTCCTGAACACTCTAGTGCAAGACTAGAACGGTTCCTTATTCTCTGCGCTGAAAATAATATGCAGGTATGCTACCCCTCGACTCCTGCTCAGTATTTCCACGTATTAAGGAGGCAGATTAAGAATGCTGTGCAGAAACCCCTTATACTTATGACCCCGAAGAGCCTGCTTCGATTACCCGAAGCCAAATCTCCTAAAGAAGAATTCATCAACGGAAGATTCAAAGAACTGATTGACGATGATTCTGTAAACAATAAAAATGAGATTAAAAAGGTTCTGCTAACGAGCGGCAAAGTATATTACGATCTGATAAAGTACCGAACGGAAAAAAAGATTACAGATTCAGCTATTGTTCGGGTTGAGCAGCTCTATCCATACAAGTCAGATAAGGTTAAAGAAGTCTTGACTTCGTACCCGAATGCGAAAGAAGTTGTCTGGGTACAAGAAGAGCCAAGAAATATGGGTGCATGGAATTTTCTTCAGAACAGGCTGACCGAAGACCTGAGCGAAGGGCAGAAACTTTCATACAGCGGCCGTCCGGAGGGCGCTAGTCCCGCCGTAGGCTCCGCCAAAATCTCGCGGCAGCAGCAGAACGAGCTGGTTGAGAAAGCTTTCAAGTAAGTACCGTTTCCATTCAGTCATTTAAAAAAAACGATTCAGAAGCCAATTGAGTTGAAACTGATACGTAAATGTGCCATTTTACTTTCGTAATATTTTTATCATTTGGGAAAAACAGGTTTTGCTGAAGGAGTGGTAAAGATTTTACTAGTTCTTAAAGGCGGGAAAATTTTATTTTCCTGAATACCCGCATTTCTTTTTCTCCTACAAATAAACTCCGGCATACAGACTCCCACGCAATTTTCAGTTGAAAACTGTGCAAGTACTGTTGTCGCGCCCCATAAAATTATTATTCATTTAGTTTGGGAGGAATAAATGAAAAAATTACTTACCCTGTTATTCGTGATTGTCATTTCAAACAGTAACATTAACGCCCAATTTTTTTTCGGACCGTTCGTAGGCTTTAAATCCAGTGGCCTGGAGGGAGCTGTAAAAATCACTGAGAACGCTCAGCCCCAGATTCTTAATACTGCTGATGCCGGATCGACGGCATTTACCGGAGGGTTGATAATCGGATACCAGGTAATTCCTGCCGATGTGACAGGCGGATTATATAAACTGGATATTGCAGTTGAGGGGTCCTGGTCATCCTTTAATTTTTTTGAGAATGCCTGGGACGATCTTAACGGATCAGGAACTTTTTCCGTGAACGGATTAACCGGGGGCAAAACAAATATGTTCTCTTTTGATTTGCTGCCGATTCACAGATTCAATTTTGATAATTTTATATTATCGCCTTTTGCGGGTTTAGGGTTTGGGGTAAACCTGCTGCTTACTTCCGATATAACTACCGGACCGCCTCAATTTAATGCCGGAACGTTAACGGGAACCTCGGAAATGAAGATGGGATTGCTGGTATTTTACGGAACCGTTTTTAAAGTAAGCAGTATTATTCAGCCTTATATTCAGATCAGACATTTCATACCGTTTGGAGATGAAACTAAGCTAACTGAAAATTGGGAAAGCGCACAGGGGTTAGGTACAGAATCGCTGACTTTTTCCATCGCTGACATTCCGGGATACTTTAATATGACTGCAGGAGTGAGGTTCAGTTTCTGAGTCTTACTAAGGTCCAGCTTTTTGAAATTAGAAGCAGACCATCTCTATAATTCCGGGGATGGTCTCTTCATTTAACTTAAACAGATTTAGAAAATTAATAACACCTTCCCCAATTTATCCAGGTTACCCCGGAGAAAATTTTGAACGGGGAATATTTTATTATAGTGTTTGATGTTTAATTAATCAACACCTTTGACAGAATGTCAGTCGCCGTAGTTATGCCGTATTAGTGCCGTAGTTATGCCGTATTAGTGCCGTATTTGGACTCAAAATGAGACAGCCCGAAAACAGCGAAAAAACGCAATATTTCACTGTTGAAAAAATTTATATATGACAAAATGTCAGTGTTTCAATTTGAGAATCAGACAAAAGAGTAACTATGATTTATTCTGGATATCAGAAAACGTATTCTTTGCAAAGATAACCAACTACCGGCCGAGAAAAAAGATCACTCAGTTTGACACCTCCGCCCGCTTTATATTTAAATGAAGAATCCAGATACTCAAAAACTAGAAGATTATTTTAGCTTGGCCATAAAGGCAACAATCATTGAAGCCAATAAGTGGGATGCAAGA
>DATFVA010000024.1:0-5571 GCA_035260565.1 Ignavibacteriaceae bacterium
GGGTATTCACAACGACGGTTGCCGGGTGTTCGTAGTGACGGTTGCCGGGTGTTCGTAGTGACGGTTGCCGAGTGTTCGTAGTGACGGTTGCCGAGTGTTCGTAGCGAAGCGGAGAACGTATCGAGGCAAGCGGAGAACGTATCGAGGCGTAGCTCAGGTCTCCTGACCTGAGTCTCCTCAGCCACATCGCGGCGGCATATTTGTAGAAAATTGTATAATTAATAAATAACAAGCCGCTGAGCGGCGAAATGTCATTTCGAACCCCGGCAAATTCAGTTCTTGACATTAAGCCGGGGTGAGAAATCTTAACAGTTATTCACTTCCGCTGCTAAGTCGCATTGATAGTAATAATAATTAAGGGGCTGACTAAAAAGTAAGACAATGTCATTTCGAGGGAGTCTTCGACCGAGAAATCTTCTCAAATTCTAAGATTTCTTCCCTAGATCTAAATGACAGGGTAACTTTTTAGTCAACCTCGATATTAGCAGCAAAACATCAACAATTGCCAGGTATTTCAGGTTCTCATTATCATTAAATTATTCAAGTTAAGCCCGCGCTCCGGCATTTATACCATTCAGTGCAAGTTTTGTAAGGATTGAATTAGCTTCACCTTCTTCATTGAGTGTAGACTGCAGTTTATCCGCAACCCCATCGATTTCCAGCATTTGTGCATAAGTCCTCAACGAGCCGTAAGAAGCCATTTCATAATGCTCAACTTTCTGGGCAGCTGCTATTAACGCGGCATCCAGAGCAGGAGATCTTGAGAAATTTTTCATCATCTGCTCTCCCTCATGAACAATTCCTTTCATACCGTCGCAGGTCCGGCCTTCTTTCTTCTCATCTATCTGGTTGAAGATTTCTTCAACTCTTTTAATATGCTGTTTTGTCTGCGAAAGATGATTCTTAAACGCTTTCTTCAGATCATCCGAATGTGCATGTTCAGCCATTACCGGCAGTGCTTTCACCAGCTGGTGTTCAGCATCGTAGATGTCTTTCAACTCATCTATAAACAGATTTCTCAATGTCTTCTCAGCCATACGTTCTCCTTTCATATTATATATATATCGTTTGTTTGAACCGTTATTAACTTACACTAATTGTTCGTAAACCTTTATGAAATTTTTCACGAAAAAGTAGTTCAATGGTATTAAACACAAATATGCAGCAGGGAAAGTTTTAGAGATTGACTTTAAACATTACGATTGATCATTGTTTCCTGATTCTTGTCATACTCATTACTTAGTTGAGTACAGCCAAACCTTTTACCCGGATCCTTTTTCCTTTTCCTTGTTCGGTTTATTCATCCACCTTACACCCATACACCCATCCATCCGCCATACATTCATCTCCACACGGGTATTTTTAACAAATTTTTGATATTTTGTCTCACCTGAAAATTTATAAATAATATATTTTCCAAATGACCCGGAATATTGATTCTACTTCAATAAGAAAAAAAGAGCACATTGAGCTGTCTTTGACGGATAAAGCTGCATTTAAAAGCAAAACTAACGGGTTTGAATTCTATGACTTTCAGCACTATGCAATTACTGAAGTTGATATCTCCAAAATCCAGCTTGGCTCGGTATTTTTTGAGAAGGAAATCAATTATCCGTTCTTAATTTCCTGCATGACGGGAGGTACTGCTGAGGCAGAGAATATAAATGCCCGGCTGGCGGTCTCTGCAAATAATCTTAATATCCCCCTTGGTGTGGGCAGCCAGCGGCAGGCCCTTGAGAATAATGACTATCATAGCACCTATAAGATAATAAGGAAGAATGCTCCCTCGATCCCCATCCTGGGTAATATCGGTGCGGCTCAGCTGGTGCTGATGAATAACTTCGATCCAATTAACTTCCTTGTTGACCTGGTTGAAGCGGATGCAATGGTTGTGCACGTAAATCCCCTTCAGGAACTAATCCAGAAAAACGGTGAACCTCGATTTACCGGACTCCTAAAAAGTTTAGGGAATCTCGTTAAACAGCTTAAGGTTCCGGTAATAGTTAAAGAGGTCGGTGCAGGAATATCGGCGATGGCTGCCGGGAAACTTCTTGACTGCGGTGTTAAGGGAATCGATGTTGCCGGTGCAGGCGGAACCAGCTGGGCAGGCGTGGAGATCCTGAGGAACAAAGATGGAAGAAACACAGAATTCTGGGATTGGGGATTGCCGACTTCTTATTGTATCAGATCTGTCTCAGAGTTAAAAGAGAAATATGATTTTACCCTGATAGGTTCCGGCGGTATAAATTCGCATGTTGAAGCTGCCAAAGCTCTTGCTCTTGGTTCGGATATCGTTGCTTCAGCCAGGATTATACTGCAGACTCTCACGAATTCCGGCACCGAAGGTGTGGAGAGATTGATAAAAGACTGGTTTGATTATGTTAAAAAAGTAATGTATTTAACGGGGTCTTCTTCATTAATGGAATTAAGAAAAAACAAGCTTATTGAACGGGGAGATATGTATTAAGTATGACTGACATCAGGAAATTCAAATCCATTTATGAAAACGAACAGAAACAGATTGATCGTATCCTCAGGAAATCTTTATCAAAGAGAAAACCGGAAAACCTCTATTCCCCGGCTTATTATATTATAGAAAGCGGCGGTAAGCGACTCAGACCGATGCTGGTGCTTCTTTCTGCCAAAGCTGCCGGAGGTAAATATTCTGACGCTTACCACACCGGTGCGGCTGTAGAACTCTTGCATAACTTCACTCTGGTGCACGACGATATAATGGATAATGCCGATAAACGGAGGGGCAGGATGACACTGCACGTAAAATATGACAGCCATACAGCAATACTGGCAGGTGATAGCCTCCTTGCAGTAGCATATGAGAACCTGTTGAAGGACTGCAACGGAAATTCCGAAATTATATTTGCAGCATTTACAAAAGGACTTGTGGAAGTATGCGAAGGCCAGAGTCTTGACAAGGAATATGAAACCCGCGAGGTTCTCACTCTTAATGATTATCTGGGAATGATCAAAAAGAAAACTGCTGCTATGCTTGAAATGTGCTGCTCTCTTGGAGCTGTGTTAGGGAATGGTTCGCCGGAAGAAGTTAAAGCTCTGTCTTCTTTCGGAAAAAATATCGGGATTGCTTTCCAGGTTCAGGATGATCTCCTGGATATAATAGCAGATGAAACAGAGTTCGGTAAAACTATCGGCGGAGACCTTGTAGAAGGAAAGAAAACTTTTTTACTTGTTAAAGCTCTTGAAAAAGCTAAAGGAAAAGATAAAGCTGATTTAAAAGCGCTGGTCAGAACAAAAGGAGTTAAACCGAACCAGGTACAGAAGTATAAAAAGCTTTATGAAAAACTCGGTATAATAAAAGAAGCACAACAGGAAATAAAAAAATATACCAGCCGGGCATTGCGGTCCCTGAAAGTATTAAAAAACAGCGAGGATCGTGAAATATTTAAATGGCTTGCTGAAATTCTCATTAAAAGAATGAAGTAATGATTGAAAAAACTGTAAAAATTATAAATAAAGCAGGAATGCACACGCGCCCTGCTGCAACCATAGTTAAAATGGCTTCAAAATATAAATGTGAATTTTACATTTCAAAAAACGGCCTGAATATAAATGGAAAAAGTATTATAGGGGTTATGACCCTTGCCGCGGAAATGGGATCGGATGTCACTCTCTCATTCGACGGAGAAGATGAAGAACAGGCAGCCGGAGAAATAGTAGATTACTTTAGCAGAGGATTTGACGAACTTTGAAATCATTCAGACAAATATTCCTTGAATCGGAAAATAAGATCGCGGGAATTGCAGCCGCCCCCGGAATCGTGATCGGCAAGGCTTATCTTTTTATGAAGGAAAAGCTAGACGTTAACAGGGGAGAGATTACCGACATTCAGGAAGCGAGGAAGAACCTTGAAGAAGCGCTTAATAAATCAAAGAAAGAGCTCAATAAGATCCTTGGAATCGCCCGTGATAAAATGGGCAATGAACGTGCCTCAATATTTGAAGCCCAGATAATGATACTTGATGACCCGGTTCTCATAGGCAATATTAACCACAGAATCGAAACCGAAAGGAAACAGCCGGAATTCATAGTCGATGATGAAATATCAAAGTATCAGGACCTGATGATGATTTCTCATGAAACCTATATGAAGGAAAGAGCACACGATATCGAGGATATCAAGAACAGGATTATCAGGAACCTTCAGAAAAAAAGATGGCAGTCGAAAATAAAGCATGATGTTGTAGTTGTGAGCGATTCGCTCACACCTGCAGACACTATTTTACTAAGCAGGAGTAATGTTCAGGGATTTGTAACAGACCACGGCGGCCTTACTTCGCACGCCGCAATTGTATCGCGGTCATTAAATATTCCCGCGGTGGTCGGAACACATAATTCCACACTTCATATCCTGGAAGACGATACCATAATCGTGGACGGTTTTCACGGTTATGTGATTATTAATCCTGATCAGGAACAGATTGATTTCTTCAATCACAAACTCGAAAAATTAAAGCTGCTTCAGAAAGAGCTCGAAGAATTAAAAGATAAACCGGCAGTAACAACAGACGGCAGGAAAATTATTCTTCAGGCAAACGTGGACGTTACCGGGGAAATTGATCTTGTTGTGACCAGCGGAGCTGAAGGTATAGGTCTATACCGGACTGAACAGATCCTTGAAGAGATTGGTGAGTTTCCTTCCGAAGATGAGCAGACAAGAATATATGCAAACCTTTCCAGCAGGATTTATCCGGACACTTTTACAATAAGGGTTTTTGATATCGGCGGTGATAAGTTCAAACTCCTTGATTATAAAGAGCCTAATCCCTTCCTTGGTCTTAGAGGTATCCGTTTGCTTCTTGAAAACCAGGGGATATTCAGGACCCAGATTAAAGCAATTCTCAGGGCAAGTGTTAATAAAAATATTCAGGTAATGCTGCCTATGATTGCAACGATCAAAGAGATCCGTCGGGCTAAAGAAATAATAGAAGAATGCAGGCAGGAGTTGAAAAAGAATAAAATTCCTTTCGATAAGAATATGAAGATCGGAATAATGATGGAAGTTCCTTCTGCAGCATTAATGACTAAAGAATTTGCAAACGAAGTCGACTTCCTGAGTATCGGAACAAATGACCTTATCCAGTATCTTATGGCTGTTGACCGCGGCAATGACCTTGTTGCCGACCTTTTCCAGGAATTCAATCCGGCGGTTATCAGGACATTATATCATATCGTTCAGGAAGCAAAAAAATCTCATAAAAGCGTCAGCCTTTGCGGGGAAATGGCCGCTGATACTCTTGCTCTGCCTCTGCTTGTCGGGCTCGGACTGGAATCGCTCAGTATGTCTCCATCTACAATAGCTTACGCAAAAAGAATTATAAGAAGCTGCTCAATGGAAAAACTGAATGAACTTGCACAGGACTGTCTTTCTCTGGTTACTCAGGAGGAGATTCTGGCAAGGATAGAGAAATTCTTTAAAGACAACTCAATTACCCGCACAAGAAATATCATATAAGGGATTTAAATGAATATTAATGACTATGTCGCTAAATACGATCCTCAGAACCAGTTTAAAGTACTCGAAGAAACTTACACTCA
>DATFVA010000025.1:0-2124 GCA_035260565.1 Ignavibacteriaceae bacterium
TGAACTGGGCAGCGAAGAGTAGACATGATAGAGCTACAATAAAACTGCAAGCAGAAAGCGAACAGTCTGAGAGAGTTTTGCAGAGTACGTGTATCCCACTTAACTCCTCCAAAAATATATCCTTTCGCTGACTGCATTCCAATATACCATATTGTCTCTTTGTTGAATTTCATTTAAGTTAGTCTAAGACAATTGATGATCTGTAATTTGATTTCACGGGTTATTGTTGTTATGTAATTCTTTGGGGCCCGCGGAGAATGATTTCTCAATAATTTCAGAACTGTTTTTTCGATTCAACCATAGTTTATCCCGGTCACGGTCAAATAACTGATATTGGATCAGAAAAAATCCACAACAGATATATCACAGTTAATGACGGAGAATGGGGCATCAGGTAGAATTTCTGTGTAATCCATTGCTCTGCTAGTTATTTAGACAGCTAGAAATAAGTTTTATATTAAGGAGGAGTATAAAATGAAAATCTTTATTACCGGAGGTACAGGTTTTATCGGAAGAAACATGGTTGAGCTGCTCACTGAAACAAATCACGAAATGGTTTTACTTATAAGAAAAAGCAGTGATACATCCTTCCTGAACAAACTAAGTGACCGGAACGTATCCCTTATTGAAGGAGATTTAACAGATGAACACTCATTGCTGAAAGGAATGGAGGGGTGTGATGCCGTAATAAACATTGCTGCACTTTATTCATTTTGGGAGCCGGACAAAAGTATTTATAGCAGAATAAATGTCAAGGGGACGCAAAATGTTATGGAATGTGCTCTAAAATCCGGAGTCAAAAAAGTAGTTCATATCAGCACTGCCGGAATTTTTGGTAAACCGGCAGAAGAACCTTTTAATGAGGATTCCGGAATAGGTCCGGTTCGTGTGAGTGAATATTTTAAGACCAAATACGAAGGCGATCGTATTGCCTGGGACTTATACGAAAGAAAAGGACTACCCCTCGTTGTAATTTATCCGGTTTGTGTTGTGGGACCAAACGATCCCAATGCCAGCGCAAGTTATGTACATAATTTAATTGAAAGGAGATTACCCGCTGCCGTATTTAAAGACAAAATGTTCTCTTTTGTCTGTGTAAAAGACGTTGCGCAGGCTATTCTGAACGCGATGGAAAAAGAAAACAATATCGGCGAAAAATATCTTATAGGTAATTGCCGACTAAAATGGAAAGAGGTCAATAAACTGATAAGTGAGATGTCGGGTGTCCCATCACCAAAAATGAATTTACCCGATATAATAACTATGATGAATGCATACCTATTAACAGGCCTGGCTAATATGATTAAAAAACCTCCTATGTGGGATATGTCCGTAGATCAGATGAAGGTTATGAAAGCAGGTTTTAGTGTGGACGGATCCAAGGCAGAGAGAGAACTGGGAGTAAACTACGCTGAGATCGGCACTTGTAAACTCAACTGCTATCTACCTTCCCGCAGTCAAAAAATTAATAATGAGATTTACGGTAATTGGGTTTGCCCTCACAGGAGGAATTGATTGATTCAGAACTGACGCGCCGGCAGACGCAGTCCACTGGTCACAATCGGCCGCCTGCCGCAGGAACTGGTGACCAGGTATCCTGTAACTAATCAGTTAAAAGTTTTTCAAGCTTGTTCAGTGCTGTTTCATCTTCAATTGCAAGCCTGACTTTATTTTTATCAATTATTTCTCTTGACTGATTAATAAATAATCTTGCGTTTAATATATCATTCCTTGCATATGAAATAGTCGCTTTATTAAATAAGTTCAACGCCAGACCGTAAGGATCATCCGGATCAGGTGACAATTTCTCACATTCAATAAAGTGCCTTTCTGCTTCATCAATTTTACCCAGCCGTATCTCAACGTGACCTAAATTGTGAAGATCAACAGTTAACATCGTCTCATCATTTAACTTTCTGTTAAGCTCAAGACTTTGTCTGAAAAAAGATTCAGCTTCATTTAAGTTACCAAGGGCGAGAGCAGACTGACCCGCAAAATTCAAAACACCCTGCATATATGACGTACCAAGCTGCTTTAGTAATTCAAGAGATTTAGCGGCATACTGATAAGACTGCGCGAAATTACTTTCTGAAAATTCCGTACGCGAAAGTCCGAGTAAAGCCA
>DATFVA010000026.1:0-11608 GCA_035260565.1 Ignavibacteriaceae bacterium
TAAACTGGTATGCACAAAACTTTCCAGGCGGAGTTTATTTCTACCAATTAAAGGCAGGCTCATTCCTCGATACGAAGAAAATGATCCTGCTTAAATAACGACATTTGTCGCCTCAGAAAAGGTTAAATTAATAAAAACAACTGAGGTGTCAGGTGAAAATCAGACGAAGAGACTTAAGCAGACAACAAATAAAAAGTTCGTAAGGAGAGTCGCCGGATAGGCGGTTCGCCCATACCTCCATCAGTCCATTAGATTCATCAAATCTGCGTCCCATTCCCACTTAATTGCACAGTAGCTTACTCAAGTCCCCCTGATCACAATAAAATTTTAGAAACTTTATTATGAATGTTAATGGAAATCAGTGAAGAACTATAATGTTTCATCTTTTTAAGACAGGAAAGGGACATGTTTTGAAGAAAATAAACACGGAAATGGGAGGGGGATTTAGTGTAAAGCATACTGTGAAAAGTTCGCAGGCGGCAACTATGGTGTTAGCCCCGGGGGAATCTACAGGCGGTCCTGATAATAAGCATAAAAACAGCGATCAGTGGCTTTATGTTGTTTCCGGGAACGGTGAGGCAGTTGTAAACAATGAGAATGTTAGTCTTAAGAAAGGGGATCTTATTTTAATTGAAGCTGGCGATACTCATGAAATAAAAAACAGCGGCAAGCAAAACCTGGAAACTCTGAATTTCTACTCACCGCCGGTTTATTGAATAAATTATTCTATATCTTCCTTATCAGACTTTCTCTTTCATTGATGCATCAATAACTTTTGATTTTGAAGTTAAATAGTAGAAAGCAGGAATTACAAACAACGTAAGAAGTGTTGATGCTATTAACCCTCCTATAGCAACAATGCCCATAGGGATTCTCATCTCTTTTCCTGCCGCACCAATTCCCATTGCCAAAGGCAGCATACCGAGAATGATTGCAACTGTCGCCATAATTTGGGGCTTCAGCTTGGTCGGACAGGCTTCCAGCAGTGCATCTTTCGGCAGCATTCCCTGTTCTCTTCGAAGCTGATTGGTGTAATCCAGAATAAGGATTGCATTATTAACTACAATTCCGATAAGCATTATAATTGCCATGAGGGAAACAATGTTGAAAGCTGTATTTGTAATGTAAAGAGCAAGAACAACACCGATCATTGCAAGCAATACTGTAAGCATAATTGAAACCGGCTGCCAGAAACTTTCGAGTATAGCGGCCAGAAGCATGTATGTTAAGAATACTGCAAGGAAGAATGCAAAAATCATATCCTGAATCATATCATTCATCATTTTAACATTGCCGCCCCAACGGATATTATATCCGGGGGGAAGATCCAGGTTTGCAAGCCTTCTGTCTATTTCACCGGTAATGTTCCCCAGCGGTACGCCGGAAGCAGGTGCCCCTGTAAACATAATAGAAACGAACTTATCACGGTGAAGAATTTTTGTATATCCTTTTGTGAACTCCACATCTGCGAGCTGTGCAAGTCTGAACGGACCGGCGGGAGAGGCGACCGTAATATTCCCGATTTTTTCGGGAGAGTTTACGGATTTATCATCCATAGTTACCGTAATATCATATTCATTTCCAAACTCCCTATATTTAGACGACTGAATTCCCTCCACAGATGATCGAAGGGTTAAAGCAAGGTCGGTAATGCTTAGTCCGGCTTCAACAAGTTTTTCTCGTCTCGGTAAAACTGTTATTTCTGGTTTACCGGTACGCGAGCTCTGGTCGAAGTTAATTAAACCCGGGATGTCTTTAATTTTAGCAACTATTTCATTTTTTAATTCATCAAGCTTTTCCAGGTCCTGACCCATTACAAAAAATTCAACCGGGGCACCCGGACCTCCCGAAGAGGAGCCAAGGTCTACTTTTATCCTTGCATTAGGAACATTTGCAAGATCTTTTACAAAAACAGAGATCATATCCTGCAGTGAAATATCCCTGTCATTCGCATCAACAAGCTGAACATCCATTAATGCCATATTAGTACCAATATCCAGTTCGCTCATCCTTCCCAGGTTGGTTATCATATGGGTAACCTCGGGATGTTTCTTTATCCGGTTTTCAATATCACTCAATAAGTTTCCCGTGGCCTGCAGATTGTAGCCTTCAGGCATCTCCACAGACACTTTGATTTTTCCATCATCGAATGAGGGAAGGAATTCGAAACCGATCTTCGAACCGAATGTCATCATCACCAGGATGAGGATTACAAAAGAAGCGAGAACTACAATAAAACTGGTGAATTTATTCTTTAAGAATTGAGCCAGCATATTCTTGTAGAATATCGTTTGTTTTTCCTCGAATGCATTAAGCTTTTGACTTAATCTTCCCGGTTTATGCTCTTTTTTCAGAATTAATGACGCAAGCATAGGTGTAAGCGTAAAGGACATAATAAGCGAAAATATAGTGGCGAATACTGCAGCAAGCGCAAGCTCTTTAAGCCACATACCGACCATCGACGACATATTAGCTACGGGCAGAAACACTACCAGGTTCGTCAGCGTTGATGCAAGCACAGCAACCATAACCTCAGAAGTTCCCTTGAAGGCTGCCTGCTTTATTGTCTCGCCCATTTTCTTGTAACGAAAAATATTCTCGATTACTACAATTGAATTAGCGACCAGCACACCAACAGAAACTGAGAGTCCCATAAGCGTCATCATATTCAGCGTTAATCCGAACATCTGCAGCAGCAGAAACGTTGAAATAATGGATGTCGGCATTGAAAGGGCTACTATAATAGTAGAACGTAGATCGTGAAGGAACAGGAAGAGAACTAAAGCCGTAAAAATAACCCCCAGATAAATATTGCTCATCGTATCATCAACGCTGCTCTGAACAAAACCGGATTCATCGTTTACTATTTCAAGACTGGCGCCCTGCGGGAGGCCGGCTTTGATATCAGGAATGGATGCTTTTATTGCTTCTGCAACTTTTACGATATTTCCCTCCGAACTCTTAACAATTCCGAGCCGCACAACATTTTCATTTCTGAAGTTCTTTTTGACATTGTAATAAACTGCCCTCTGTCTTATATCTTTTCCGACATCCTCCACATTTGCAAACTGTCTTAGTTTTTTAGGACCGTAGGGAGTCGGCACTTCCAATTCGTTTATTGCGTCAGGGCTTGCATACTGTCCGTTCAGCCTGACCGTATATTCCTGGTCGCCAACCTGGAAATAACCCCCGGGGATATCCATATTATGTATTTTAAGGATCTGGCTCAGCTGGGGCAGCGAAATAGAATTCTCATAAACCTCCTTATTATTAAGGATTACACGCACCTCCCTTTCCTGTCCCCCGGTGATCTGTACGTTTGCAACACCTTCAATCTGAGAAAACCTGTCTTTCAAAGTTTTATCTGCAATCTCGTATAATTGTCTCGGGTCAAGATTTCCGCTCAATACAAGGTCGACAACCGGAAACTGCTTAAGATCGACTTTCTGAACAATCGGCTTCTTTGAATCTTCCGGCAGATCGTTGATGATTTCATCTACTTTATTTTTTACCTCCTGGTTTGCAACGTCAACGTCTTTCCCCATAGAGAATTCTATAATGATAATTGAAAGCCCGTCAAGCGAATACGATTCAACTCTCTCAATCCGGCTTATGGTAGAAATTGATTCCTCTATTCTTTTGCTTATAAGGGTTTCAATTTCCTTAGGGCCGGCACCCGGATACACAGTCGAAATAGTTACATAAGGTATTTCAACATCCGGCTGAAGATTAAGGTTCAATCTGAAGAAAGCAATTAGCCCGAAGATTACAAATACAAGAAGACCAACAGTAGTTAATACCGGTCGGTTTATTGAAACTTTTGCAAGAAACATATTATAATCCCTTCTATTGAATCACTTTTACAGTTGTGCCGTTTTCGATCTGATCTGCCCCATTGATAATCAGCCTGTCGCCGGGTTTCAATCCTTTACTAAGCTCATAATAAATGCCGCTTTCGCGGCCGTTCTCCGCATATACTTTTACAGCTTTACCGTTCTCCTCTGTGAAGAGATAATGCCCCTTTTCATCGGACATCATAAGGTTCCGGGGAATGATTATTGCATTTTGATTTTCATAGACCAATACTTTTATTTCAACAGTAACACCATTCATTAGTTCATTTCCCGGGTTGTTAAATTCGGCTTCAGCATAAAATGACTGCCGAGCAGGGTCGATCCCCAGGGAGACATCCGAAATTTTCCCGGCGTAGTTATTTCCGTTATAAACTGCTGCAGCCTTCATTCCTTTTTTTATCAAACCGATTTCTTTTTCAGAAACCCAGATCTTTGCACGCATAATGTTGGTTTGTGCAACTGTAAACAGATGAACATCTTTATTAACATTATCACCTGCATTTACTTTCAGGTCAACTATCCTTCCATCAAGAGGGGATTCAACAAACAGCATCTGCTTCAGCGATTCATAATTTCTTTTACTTACAAGGTACTGGGTTTCTGCACCATCGAAATTTGCCTGGGATGTTTCCCCCGCTTCCAGCAGAGATTTTATCCTGTCATAACTCTTCTTTGCGTTTTCATAAGAAGTTTTTGCTTGTTCATACTGAAGTGCAGGATTATCAGTATCAAATTCAACGATTACCTGGTTCTCCTTAACATACTCTCCTACCCTGACATTAATTTTTTCTATCTTCCCTCCGGTCATGGCACCTTTTGTTGCTTCCTTTATACCTGTCAGCTTTGAGTAAAAACTCAGGTACTTCTGAAAAGGTTTATATGCAACAGTTTCTACTTTAACAGGGATTCCTTCCTCACTCTGAATCTGCTCCATACTTTTTGTTTCTTCATTACTTTTATTTCCGCAACCGAAGACAAAAAGCCCGATTATAAGTGCAATTGTATATAACCAAAATGATTTGTTTATAAGTCTCATTTTAATCATCTTCTCCTCTATTGGATTATTTGAAAATCTTTAATCATTTAATGAATCGAATAACGAGTAGTATTCAGGAGCAACTTTGCCTATCATCTGCTCAAGTTCATACCTCGTTATTAAATAGCTGTAGACGGTTTGAAGCCTGTTTAATCTTGCCTGCCTTAAAGCGATATCAGCATTCTGAACTTCAAGCTGGCTGCTGGTGCCTTCTTTATACCTTACTGTAGATATCTGGTAGGCTCTTTCTGCAAGAGATACATTTTTATCCTGTGTTTCCACGACTGTCTGCACCCTGTGCAGTTCATTTATTTTTGACTTAACCTGTGCAGTCAGATAATCTTTTAGCTGTGATACCTGCTCTTCGGTCTGCTGATATGTAAGTGTGGACTGCTCAACGCGGTGAGCGGTCCGCTGTCCCTTCCAGAGGTTTATAGAGAAATTAACTCCAACCATCAAAGATGAATAATTCTGAAAGTCCCACTTTTCGCCTGAGCCGGCATATGAATAGTTTCCAAAGGCTGCAATATTCGGCCAGTATTCGGCACGGTCGAGATCGATAAATGCATCATCAACCTGCGCTTTAAGGCTTAAAGTCTGCAAACTCAGGTTCGATTTAAGAACTTCATCAACCACGTCCTGAGTTTCGGGTATAGGCATTGGCTGGTAGGCTATTTCTCCCTCAACATCAATTTCATTTTCAGGATTTAATCCTAGCAGGATTTTCAGGCCGTCTGCCGCATCTTTTAACCTGTTCTCCATATCAAGCAGGGTAGGTCTGATATTTTCCACCTGAACTTCCGCCTGGAGATTATCAAATTCTGATACAAGTCCCTGTCCGTAAAGAGCACTTACATTCTTATAGTTTTCCTGCGCATTTTCGAAGCTTGCCTTCGTTATCAGGTAAACTTCTTTTGTCAGCTGCACCCCATAGAATGCTTTTTCTACATTAAGCACAGTAGCCGAAATTGTGTTTTTTAACTGAGCTTTTGAAAGGTCAAGGTATATCTGCGAAGCGCCTATCCCGCGGAATACGGCAGAACTGAAAAGTATTTGAGTTAACTGCAGGTTTGTTTCATAATTATTTGCCAATGCGAAAGACTGCAGACTGTATCCCACAGATTTGAACTTATTATCATCGCGCGGAATAACATTCTCATCAAAAAGAATTGAATAAGTTGCATTGCCCAGAAGAGCTTCAAAATCAGGAAAAGGTGTTTTAGGTTTTTCAAGAAAATGGGTAAACCCTGCGGTTAGATCAAGGCTGGGTAATGCATATCCGAATGCTTCGTGAACAGCTGCAGACGCTTTCTTAACGTTCATCTCAGCAATTTTGACATCACTATTATTGTTAAGCGCTGTTTTAATTGCCTCATCAAGCGTAAACGTTTTTGTTTGAGAATACGATGAACTGAATAGCACTAATAGCGTAAATAACAGATACTTTAATTTTGCTTTCATTTATCTTCCGGTTCTGATTTGATTTTTATTGACGGGAAGGAGATAGATTTCCGCAGACGAAAAGTTAAACCTTTTCGCTCCGGATTGATGGAATTTGGTAAGAGCCTGAGATTCATTAATCTCCCCCGCACACATAAAATTTTTAGTTATTTCCCCTTTCTATCCAGATCCTGATTGAGTTTCAGAAAATGAATAAAAAGTCATTTCAAACTTAGGAAATTAATGAGGAATTTGTAAATAATCAGGATAATGAATTATGTGAGCGGAATAAAATTATGGTGAGCGGTAGAGATGAACCGTCGGCTCATCTCTACAAAGAAATTTTACTTCAATCTTACCGGACCGGCTTTCCTCACTTCATCGGATGTTCCGGCTGCAAATAGCTTAAAATTATCAATGAACCTGGCAGCAAGGGCATCATATTTTTTCCAATATTCATCCTTGTTCCCCCAGCTCGAGGAAGGATCAAGCACATCTTCCGGCACATCGGGACAGCTTAGCGGCACTTCAAATCCGAACAGCTTGTCCTTTCTGTATTTTATCTTGTCCAGTTTGCCGTCAAGCGCAGCATTCAAAAGATTACGGGTATGACGAATGCTGATTCGTTTTCCTACTCCAAACCTTCCTCCCACCCATCCTGTATTTACAAGCCATACATTCGCATTATGTTTCAGCATCCTCTGCTTCAGCATCTCAGAGTATTCGTAAGGATGCCGTACCATAAAGGGTGCGCCGAAACAGGCGCTGAAAGTTATCTGGGGCTCAATCCCTAGCCCTATTTCTGTACCTGCAATTTTTGATGTGTATCCGCTGATAAAATGATATTGTGCCTGTTCAGGATTCAGCCGCGCAATAGGGGGAAGAACCCCGGAAGCATCACAGGTAAGGAATATAATGTTTTTGGGATGACTCCTTACATAACCGTCTTCAACTACATTTGGAATAAATTCAAGCGGATATGAAGCTCTCGTATTTTCAGTAATATGGTCATCATCCAGGTCAATATTTCTTGATACAGGGTCGAAAACCACGTTCTCAAGGATAGTTCCAAAACTTCTGGTAGTTGCATAAATCTCAGGCTCGTGTTCAGCTGAAAGTCTGATAACCTTAGCATAGCATCCGCCTTCAAAATTAAAAACACCCTGACTGCTCCAGCCATGTTCGTCATCTCCTATAAGACCCCTCGTCGGATCAGCCGACAAAGTAGTCTTTCCTGTACCGCTTAATCCGAAAAACAATGCTACATCTCCCTTAGATCCGACATTCGCAGAACAATGCATAGGAAGAACATCTTCAAAAGTTAAAAGAAAATTAAGAACAGTAAATATTGATTTCTTGATCTCACCTCCGTACAGCGAGTTAGCAATTACCGCTGTTCTTTCAGCAAAATTGAGTACAATGGCCGTTTCAGTTCTTGTTCCGTCAATTGAAGGCTCCGTATTAAACCCCGGCAGGGCTATTACAGTAAAATCAGGAATGAATTTTTTCAGCTCATCCCTGTCGTTAGTAGTAATAAACATATTCCTTGCGAAGAGACTATGCCATGCTTTTTCAGTAATTATTCTTATCGGCATCCTGTAATCGGGGTCGGCACCGGCGTAGCAGTCCTGCACAAATAATTCTTCACCCTGGCAATAAGCCTGGACTCTGCCCATAAGCTGGTTAAACTTTTCAGAACTGAACGGGCGGTTATATACTCCCCACCAGATTTTGTCATTAGTCGACTGTTCCTGTACAACAAACTTATCAGCTGCTGCCCGGGCAGTATGTTTGCCTGTATTTACAACAAGTGCCCCGTGCTTTGTAAGTTTTCCTTCATTCCGGAAAACAATTTCCTCATAAAGAGCTTCCTCAGGAAGATTCCAGAAAACCCGGTCTAACCCTGTTAGTCCCTGACTCTTTAATCTGAAATCAGAAGCAAGCTCCATTGCCTGTTTTGTTGCGGGGGTAAGGAATTCTAAATATTTCATGACCAATCCCTCACTAATTTTCTGTCGCCAATATATAGCTCATTCGGTGAATTAGGATCGAGAGCCCATTTCATTCTTTCTATTCCATCGGTAATATCTTTTATTGAACCGCAGTAGCTCAGTCGTAAATAACCTTCCATCCCGAACTCGGCGCCCGGTACTGTCAGCACCTGAACCTTATCTATAAGGTATTCCGAAAGTTTATTCGAACTCTTCTCATATGCTGAGAAATCAGCAAAGCAGTAAAAAGTTCCGTCAGGTTTTGTTACTTTAACGCCTTCGAATGATTTAAGCAGGTCAATCATTACATTCCTATTGTTCTCAAGTGTGGCACGGAGACTTTCAACTCCCGACTGAATTCCATTGATTGCACCGACAGCAGCCTTTTGTAATAATACCGAAGGTCCTGATGTCTGGTGCCCCTGTATATTCGACATTGCTTCGATGAGCTTTTTGTTGCCGACAGCCCACCCGATGCGGAAGCCTGTCATCGCATATTGTTTCGACACTCCGTTAATTACAATCAGCTTTGAGTTTTCATCGAGCTTCTTCGCATATTTATAGCAGTTGATTGGTTTTCTCCCATCAAAGATCAGGCGGTGGTATATGTCATCCATTATGAGATAGAGATCTTTTTTCTCGCAGAACTCAACTACATCAGCTATGAACTCCTCCGAATACATCGCCCCGGAGGGATTATTAGGGCTGTTAATTATCACCGCTTTAGTGTATGAGCCAACACGGTCTTCTATGTCCTTCAGTCTTGGATAAAATGTACCGTCCTCCGTATGCGCAGCTACTCCTATCGCTCCAACCAGTTTGGCCATATCAGGATAGCTTACCCAGTAGGGAGCCGGGTAAATGATTTCCTCCTGGGGATTAAGGATTGCCTGCATTGCAACCATTATTGCCTGTTTGGCTCCGCTGGAGGCTATAACGTTCTCAGGATTTACTTTTCTTCCGTAAAACTCTTCGGTGTACCGGATGATTGCCTGTTTTAAGGCAGGAATCCCGTCCGCGGGGGCATATCTTACTTCACCGGTATTAACATGTGCAACGGTAGTGAGTATTGCATCCATCGGCACTTTACTTTTGGGTTCGCCTCCGCCAAGGTGAATTACAGGATCACCTTTCTCTTTTAAAATGGCGAATTTCTCATTCAGCTTTAAAGTGGGTGAGGCTTTGATCGATTTGGCAATTAAGCTTAAACTCATATTTAATCCCCATAGATTAACTATAGATTTATAAAAATATTTACACATCAAAATTATCGGTAGTTAGCCTGATAAGCAAGATAATATTATGTAATTTTGATAAATTCGAAATAAAACAATGCAGATAAAAAACTTTTTAGGCGGCATTCCTTTAAATATTCAGAAGGAAGTCACCGAACGGATAATCTCAAATGGTAATGTCAGGATCGAAAGGATAATATCCAGGGGGCAGTCCTCTCCTGAAAACTTCTGGTATGACCAGGAGGAAAATGAATGGGTTATCTTGATTAAAGGCAGAGCCCGGCTTTCGTTTTATGATGAAAATAAAATAGTCGTGTTAAATGAAGGAGATTACCTGGATATCCCCGCACACAAAAAACACAGAGTTGAATGGACTGACCCAGACAAAGAGACAATCTGGCTTGCGGTGTTTTATTGAAGTGAAGCTTTTATATTATTAAGTTATATTTCGTAAAAATACAATAATCTGGTTTTAATTTAGGTTTCTATTTTAAAAATGAAAATTCCCGAAAAAATGTTAAAGAATTTTTGTAGAATAAATCATATCTCAAAATTATCTTTTTTTGGATCATCGGTTACAAATCCGGAAACTGCTGTGGATATTGATATTCTTGTAGAATTTGATGAGGGAAGCAAACCGGGTTTATTGGATATGGCTCGACTGGAAAGAGAACTTTCCGAAATTTTTAAAAAGAAGGTCGACTTAAGGACTCCTGAAGAACTAAGCAGATTGTTTAGAGAAGAAGTAATAAAAGAAGCCAAAGTTGAATACTCTGCAAAAGGATAAAATATGCATCAATCACATGATTGATGCAATAAATGAAGCAGCTTTATTTATAGAAGGAGTTCAAATAGAACATTAATACTATACTTCTTTCACAATTAAAAGAAATTTAATCTAACACCCGAAAGGATTTAAAATGTTTGATAAAAAGATTTATACAGACAGAAGAAATAAACTTAAGAAGCAATTAAAATCAGGACTTATACTCTTTCCCGGTAATGAAGAACCGGCGATGAACTATACTGCTAATACTTATGCTTTCAGACAGGACAGCTCTTTTCTTTATTTCTTCGGCGTTGACCAGGCAGACCTTTTCGGTGTAATCGATATCGATAATGATGAAGATATTATTTACGGAAATGAGTTTGATATCTATGATATTATCTGGATGGGACAGCAGACAACTATCCGTGATAAAGCTGCAAAAGCAGGAATAAAGAAGACTGAACCTCTTAAAGATCTTTCTGCTAAGTTAAATGATGCTTTAAGAAGAGGCCTTAAGATTCATTACCTGCCTCAGTACCGTTATAAGGTAATCAATCAGATGAGCGAAATGCTCGGAATTCAACCCGGATCGGTGAACAATTATACTTCTTCCATACTAATTGAAGCTGTTATAGCTCAGCGTTCTAAAAAGATTAAGGAAGAGATCAGTGAAATAGAGTATGCCCTTGATATTGCTTACGATATGCATACTACGGCAATGAAGATGGCTGAACCGGGAATGGTTGAGCAGGAAATAGCAGGAGCTATTGAGGGTATAGCTCTGTCAATGGGACCCGGGGTATCTTTCCCGCCTATCGTATCGATACACGGCGAGATCCTTCATAATCATAGTCATTCTAATAAAATGAGGAGAGGCGACCTGATGGTAAATGACTCAGGCGCAGAATCTTATCTGCATTATGCAAGCGATATTACAAGGACTTTCCCTGTCGACGGTGTCTTTACAAATAAGCAGAAAGAAGTTTATGAGATTGTTCTTAAAGCTCAGTTAGATTCAATTAAAGCGATGAAACCGGGAAGGAAATTCAGGGATGTTCACTTGCTTGCCGCAAGAACAATAGCCGTAGGATTAAAAGAGCTTGGCCTGATGAAGGGGGATACAGATGAAGCCGTTAAAGCCGGTGCACACGCTATGTTTTTTCCGCACGGTTTAGGACATATGCTGGGACTGGATGTTCATGATATGGAAGGACTTGGAGAAGACTATGTTGGATACACTGAAAAGGTTAAAAGAAGCGAGCAGTTCGGACTTGCTTATGTCC
>DATFVA010000027.1:0-3183 GCA_035260565.1 Ignavibacteriaceae bacterium
AACCCTTCAGCATAATCGGCAGCTGTTTATCAAGCATCCTCATCTGTGCCCCGCGTCCGAGTCGCCATTCCTCAATGACCACTCCCCTCTCCTTATCAATTTCTTCAGGATCAAAAGAGAGATTGTGAGCCCAGTCCTCAAGCACAGCGAAACCCGTTGCAAGCACGCCCGCGCTGTCGGTGGGAACAGTAAGCATATAAACCGTCTGGTCGAAACTTGTATAGGCATTAAGTTCAGGACCGAATTTGATACCGAGCTTTTCGAGATAATCGACCAGCTCCTGCTTCTTAAAATTCTTTGTTCCGTTAAAGGCCATATGCTCAACCAGGTGAGCGAGTCCGCACTGGTTATCATCCTCTAGCACCGAGCCCGCGTTTACAAACAGGCGAAGTTCAGCTCTTTTCTCCGGTTTATGATTTTTCTGGATATAGTATTTCAGTCCGTTATCGAGCGTGCCGGTAACGACATCCTTATCGACAGGCAGAGGCTGATCCTGTGGACGGATAAAAGATGTGAAAAAGAATAAAAAGACGAATGTAATTCCCGCTAATTTTTTCATCGGATCCTCCTAAAATATTTGAATTAACCGGTTCAGCTTTAATATAGGTAAAGGCTTTGAATAGTTCCCTGTATTAACCTGATCTGTAAAACAGTCGCACCCTCAAAGAACCAGAATGAATCAGCCTTAAAATAGCAATTATTATTAAACAGAAGCAAGCATTTCAAGTTCCTTCTTGTTTCACAGGCTGCTTTTCACTAAAATATGTTCAGGTCGTATATGTAATTTCCAGAAATAAAACATAATGAAATATTTCTGTTGTACAAATTAAATAACCGGATTTACAATAAGGAAAGAATGGGCACAGATTAAATGAAAAACCTGCCGAAACACTGATAAGGTATAATTAAAAATGGGAGACACACAATACAATAAAGAAAACAAAAAAATGATATTATACTGGAATGGTATTTATTATAAAAACGTTTTATCATGAGCTCAGCAGAAAGATTAAAAATAATTAATTCTTCAGTGAAGAACGGCTGGAAAAAATGGGGTCCGTATTTAACAGACCGGCAATGGGGAACTGTTCGCGAAGATTACAGCCAGAATGGAGATGCCTGGGAATATGTTACACACGATGCTGCACGAAGTAAAGCTTATAGATGGGGGGAGGAAGGGATCGGCGGTATTAGTGATGACAAACAAATTCTTTGTTTTGCGTTAAGTTTTTGGAATGGAAAAGATCCAATACTAAAAGAGAGGTATTTTGGATTAACTGGCAAGGAAGGAAATCATGGTGAGGATGTTAAGGAATATTATTATTATCTGGATAATACGCCTGTTCATTCTTATATGAAAATGCTCTATAAATATCCTCAAAATGAATATCCTTATTTTAATTTGGTGGATGAAAATAGGAAGAAAGGGAGATCAGAGCCTGAATATGAGCTAGCCGATACAGGAATTTTTGACGAAAATAAATACTTTGATATTTTTATTGAATATTGTAAAAACACAGCCGAAGATATTTTAATCAGGATAACAGCACATAATAGAGGGAAGCAAAAAGCAGAAATCAATATTTTACCCCAAATATGGTTCCGCAATACATGGTCCTGGGGCTATGACGATTATAAACCAAAAATATCTCTTAATAACCATCATGTTATTCATGCCCAACATAAATATTTAGGCAACTTTAATCTTTATTGTGAAGATAACTGCGATTTCCTTTTCTGTGAAAATGAAACAAACATAAAAAAATTATACGGGATTGCTAATCCGGGAGGATATTTCAAAGATGGAATAAATGATTACATAGTTGATAATAAAAAAGATGCGATTAATCCGCAAAAATACGGGACGAAAGCTGCAGCAAATTATAAAATTGCTGTTTTAAATGAACAGCCCGAAACAATCAGACTAAGATTAACAAGATCCACTCTTAATGACGCCTTCGGAAATTTTGATAAAATATTTGATAATAGAATGAAGGATGCTGATGAATTTTATTCAGCGCTCCAATATAATCTTGAAAATGAAGATGAAAGAAATATACAACGACAGGCATTTGCCGGAATGCTGTGGAATAAGCAATTTTACTTTTACGATGTTTCCCTATGGTTAAAAGGAGATCCAAAACAACCTGCCCCTCCGAAAGAAAGGCTTAAGGGAAGAAACAGTGTATGGTTTCATTTAAATAATGCAGATATAATTTCAATGCCGGATAAATGGGAATACCCGTGGTATGCTTCATGGGATTTAGCATTTCACTGTATTCCTCTGGCAATGATTGATTCCGGATTTGCAAAAAAGCAGCTGGTACTTCTGACCCGTGAATGGTATATGCACCCTAACGGTCAGCTACCCGCTTATGAATGGAACTTTTCAGATGTTAATCCGCCGGTACATGCCTGGGCTGCCTGGCGTGTTTATAAGATTGACCAAAAAAATAATGATGGAAAGGGAGATATACCCTTTCTTGAATCAGTTTTTCATAAAATGCTTTTGAATTTTACGTGGTGGGTAAACAGAAAGGATAAAGATGACAGAAATATTTTCCAGGGCGGCTTCCTGGGATTAGATAATATCGGTGTTTTTGACCGCAGTGAAGGACTGAGACCCGGTGAAAATCTTGAGCAGGCGGACGGAACTGCATGGATGGCAATGTTCTCCCTGAATATGCTGAGAATTTCATTAGAACTATCAAAGGAGAATCCTGTTTACCAGAATTTAGCAACAAAATTTTTAGAGCACTTTTTATATATAGCAGGAGCTATGACAAATATCGGTGGTGAAGGAATTAATCTTTGGGATGAAGATGACGAATTTTATTACGATATACTTAATACATTTAATGGATCAAGTAGGCTAAAAATCCATTCGATGGTTGGTCTTATTCCGCTTTTTGCTGTTGAAGTAATGGAACCTGATATAATTAAGGAATGTCCTGAGTTTGCCGGAAGAATGGATTGGTTTTTAAACTACAGGCCTGATCTTTCAAATCTTGTATCAAAATGGAATGTAAAGGGGAAGGGAGATCGAATATTATTCTCACTATTGCGCGGCCATCGCTTGAAAAGAATTTTAAAAAGAATGCTTGATGAATCGGAATTTCTTTCAGAATATGGAGTTCGGGCCTTATCGAAGTTCCATCAAAACAATCCATATATTTTTAAGGG
>DATFVA010000028.1:0-7238 GCA_035260565.1 Ignavibacteriaceae bacterium
CTTTGATTATCAGGGTCTCTGTTTCTTCACTGATTCTGTACTTCTTTGTTTTGTGGTTCAGTACTCTGGAAACCGTTGAAACAGATACACCTGCTTTACTTGCAATATCGTTTAAAGTTACAGCCATCAAACATTTCCAAAATTAGCGCAAACGTTTGCACAGAATCTACAACTTTATATTATTTATGTCAAGTAATGGAAAGATGCCGGCCGCAATTATTTATTGAAAATAATATACGCGCCTGATACTAATTTAGTATGGCTGACTTTAAAATCATTTAATTTCAAACCGTTTAGAATAATTTTCCCTGTATTTGCCGGGTTATTATCAGTCTCAATAATAATTTTTTCACCGGCATAATATTTTTGATTTAGTTTTATCTCTACCCTGTCAAATTCAGAAATGCCCAGCCTGTATTCATCCGAAGCAAGACAAACTGGATAGAAACCCATAGAAGAAAATAAGTACCAGGCGGACATAGCACCGCAGTCGTCATTGCCTGGCAGGCCGTCTGCGCCGGTACTAAAACTTTTTTCTATTATTGAAGATATTAGCTGCCTGGTTTTTGATTCTTTTCCTGAAATGTAAGTAAAAAGATATGGATAGAACATTTCAGGCTCGTTATTGAGGCTGAAGAGGTTCTGATCAAAATAAAAATTAATTTTATTAAAGAATCCTGACTCTCCTCCGTATAGTTTGATCATGCCTTGAACATCAAAAGGGATATAAAATGCATAATCGCGGGCATTTCCTTCTACATATCCCGGTCCGCCTGAACCAGCCCAATCTCCTGATCCCTCATTAGCCAATGAATCGAACGGAGTTATAAAGTTCCCTTTTTTCGATCTCGGCCGGAAAAATTGAGTGCTGTCGTCAAAAAGGTTTTTGTAGAATAATGATCGTTTACTGAATAGATTATACTCACTACTATTGTTAAGAGCCCTGGAAAGCCCTGCTAAAGCAAAATCAGAGAAGCAGTACTCAAGTGCAGTAGATACGGGGCCCCATACCCACCAATCTTCACTCCAGTCCTGCTCAAAAGGTATATACCCATACTGCAGCTGTTCATGATAACCGGCTCTTACAGGCGGAGCTTTCTCTTTGTCTCTTAGTAATGCAGGCTTCATCATATAGAACAGCGCAGTATCCGCATTAAAGTCCTTCACTCCTTTTAAATAAGTATCAGCAATTACTATATCTGCCGGAGCCCCGACCATCATATATGTTTCATTTCCTGCAAGTTCCCACTTCGGCAGGTACCCGTTCTCCTTTGCCATATCCAGCATTGTTCTCACTATCTCAGATTCCCGTTCCGGATATACTAATGTCAGAAACGGATGCAGCGTCCTGTAGGTATCCCATAATGAAAAAACCGAGTACCTGTTTCTGTTTTTATAATTGCCTGTCCCCTTTCTCCCCATCAGCGGGTAATCGCCATTAACATCGCTGATAATATTGGGATGGATAAGCGAGTGATATAATGCGGTATAAAATATCACCTTATTGCTATCGCTGCTGTCCTCAATCTTTATCCTTGATAACACATCCTCCCAGGATTTCCGGGCTTCTCTTTTGATCTTTTCAAAATCCCAGCCGGGAATTTCCGATTCAAGGTTTAGTTTCGCATTAGTTGTGCTTGTGTATGAGATCCCGGTTTTTATATAAACCTCTTGACCTTTGCTGAGACTAATTACCTGCCACGATCCTATTGAAGAATCAACTACAGCTGTTTCTTTTGCGCTCCCGATCTTATTGTTTATCCAGGTTCCGTTCTCCACACAAGGTTTGCTTAGTAATGAAAAGAAATATACCTTCTGCCTGTTCTCTTCTCCGCAAAATCCGCCGCTGATGTTGAATCCCTCCTGGGCCGAATCCGACAGAATCCTTACTTCACCTCCGCCGGTTATTGATAGACTCCGGCCTGCATCGGTTAAAATGTTGATCTTCTGATCCTTTTGGGAAATGATTTTAATAAAACTGCTCCGCGTGGTTACAGTTCCCTCAAGAGTAATGTTTCCTGAATCCAGAGTAACTTTATAGAAGCCGGGTTCTGCTATTTCGTTTGAATAAGACTGCCGGTATTGTTCCGGGTCGGTTTTTACTGAGCCTGTTGTTACTGTAAAAATAATCCCTCCAAGGTCTGCACACCCTGTACCGCTTAAGTGAGTATGACCCAGGCCATAGAAATATTTTTCACCATAAAGATACCCTGATGGACAGCCGAAACAGTTCTGCGGGCTGAGAGAAACCATTCCCCATGGAACTACCGCCCCAGGAAAAGTATTTCCTCCGTTTAAAGTCCCTATAAAAGGGTTGACGTAATTGGTAATCTGTGCAAAAGAACAGTTAACTATGAAAAACAGGAATAATAATCTGTACATAATTTTAATATTTCTGAAAATAATATGAATAAAAATAATCATACTGAAAGAATATGTCACTTATACTGATTCATTAGCGGAATCTTAAAAAGGTCTATGAAAATATATAATGGACTGTCTCCTATTAATACACAGGTGCCAATGATGTTGTTATACAGTATGTGAAGCGTATGTGGAGCGTATGTGGAGCGTATATGAAGCGTATGTGAAGCGTATATAAAACGGGTTTAGTATGGGGATAAATCAGAGGAGACGACCTTTTTCCGGGGTAAATGGCAAATGATTTTCAAGCAGCAGAATTTATTCTCGAAGAGTTTATGAAAGCACTTTACAAATGAAATCCCCTGCACAGGACAACTTTTTGAATTTATTTAACTCTGCAGGCAAAATTTTCGAACCAAATAAAGAATTTTCCCTTCATTTTGGTCTGAGTGGGGAAAAGATACTTTATAAGGATTAAATCATGGTTGGAAAACCGGATAAAATACAAACCAGACCTTGAACATTTCCCCACTTAAAGATAAATCTATTTGCACGCGACTGATTAAAATGAATAAAAAAAGGCTGCCCTATCAGGACAGCCTCCATAGTCCGCATGTATTTTATACGGATATCATTTCATCAAGATCATTTTTTTAACTGATGAAAAATTGTTGTTACCGTCAGCTGACGAAGCTTCTATCTTACAGAGATAAATTCCTGAAGGATAATTAGCAGCATTCCACGTAACTGAATATGAACCCGCAGGTTTCATTCCGTTCACAAGCAGCTCAACTAATTCACCCAGCGCGTTATATACCGATATTTTAATATGACTGTCAGATGGAAGCGCATAATTTATAGTTGTAGACGGGTTGAAAGGATTTGGGTAGTTCTGCGACAGATTAAAATCAGATGGAGTGCCGGCATCACTAACTTCAATTGTGCCGCTGTATTTGACAGTGCCGTCTAAGTCTATCTGTTTTAAGCGGTAGTAATTTTTCCCGGGGAAAGGATTTGCATCAACGAAAGAATATGATTCGGGTGATGTTATACTGCCTGAACCGCTCACAAATCCAAGCTGCTGCCAGGTACCATTTAATAAACGCTCAATGCTGAAACCATAATTATTTGTCTCTGTTGCGGTACTCCATGATAGCAGGATACCATCACCATTGATCTGACCTGTAAATGATATTAGTTCAACAGGAATAGGGGTGTCACCCAATTTCATGATCATTCCATTATCACCAACAGCATAGCCGGTGTTGGCATCAGTAAGGAAGGCGCCTCTTACCATTGCACCAGTATTGCTTTCCATAGGCTCCCAGTCTGCTCCGCCGTCTGTGGTATGCATTATTACACCATTCAGACCTCCTGTGATGCCATTATCTGCATCCGCAAAAGCAATATTGTTCAGAAACATTATTGTGTTGCTGTTCTGCTGAGTCCAGGTTACTCCGGCATCGGTAGTTTTAAGAATGAGTCCAACTATCACAGGATACGGGGTAGATCCTGCAATGTAACCAGTGTTCGCGTCGGCAAAACAGGCGCCGTAAAGTGAACCATTGGTACCGGATGTCTGCGGTGTCCATGCGGCCCCTCCATTGGTTGTCCTTAGTATAGTTCCGGAATTACCTGCTGCGAAGCCGGTATTAACATCGGAAAACGCAACCGCCCAGAGTGCTACAGTAGTTCCGCTTGTTTGAGTTTCCCAGGATGTACCGCCGTTAGTAGTTCTTAAGATTACGCCGGTCTGACCGACTGCAGTACCGTTATCTGCGTCGGTGAAAGAAACGCTATTAAGATTTTCGGAAGTACCGCTTACCTGGCTGTTCCAGGTAATTCCTCCATCAGTAGTTCTAAGAATTATTCCCGACATCCCGACTGCCGTTGCAGTATTTACACCTTTATATGAAACGCCATAAAGCTCCTCAGTAACACCGCTCACCTGGCTATCCCAGTTCAGTCCTGCATTAGTTGTAGTAAGAATGACCCCGCCTGTACCGACCGCAATACCGTGAGTATTATCGATAAAGGAAACCGATGTAATTGCCTGGTCAGAAACACCCTGCAGTTCGCTCTCCCAGCTCGTACCGGCGTTAGTAGTTCTATAAATCATACCGCTGAACCCGACAGCCACACCACTATTTGCAGAGGTCATCGCGACATAGTTAAGATCGTTCCAGGTACCAATACTGTATGGTGACCAGTTTGCGCCGCCGTCTGTAGTAGTTATCATTACAGCTCCGGAAACAACTGCAGATCCATGGTCCGCATCATAGAAGGAAACAGAATAAACATAATCCCAGGGATTTAATCCGCCGTTCTGCGGAGTCCACGAAGTGCCGCCGTCAGTGGTTCTCAAAATTACACCATCCTGGCCGACTACAGTGCCGGTGTTAATATCAGTAAAACAAACACCGTGAAGCAGGCTTGTAACGCCGCTATTTTGGGGAGTCCAGTTTGCACCGCCATCAGTAGTTCTAAGGATCGTACCATTACTTCCGACGATCGTACCATTACTTACGTCTGTAAAATCTACTCCCCAGAGCTCATCGGCAGAGCCGCTCGTCTGCGGATTCCAGGTTGTGCCGCCGTCGGTTGTTCTAAGTACAGCACCATTGTTTGCCACGATTGTACCATGATCTGCATCTGAAAAAGAAACAGAATGCAACTGATAATTAGTCCCTGTTTCCTGCGGAAACCATGTTTGACCGCCGTCAGTTGTTCTAACGACTTTACTATTGAGTCCCACTGCGGTTCCGATATTTCCATCGACAAATGAAACACCGTTAAGCGGGACAGTCAAGCCCGACTGCTGAACCGTCCAGTTTGCACCCCCGTCGGTTGTTCTTATAATCATTCCGTTATCGCCAACTGCCAGTCCGTTATCCGCATCGGAGAAAGACACACAGCTAAGCGTATTTCCCTGCGGCAGCGGATTCTGCCAGTACCATTGTGCATCAGCGGTACTGATACTTAAAATCATATAAGCCAGTAACAAGGCCGCAGATCGTAATAGTTTGTAAACCATATTTATCCTTTATTTTTAATAGTGTGGAGAGAATGAATTTATTTATTTATTGTTTGTTTGAATGTTTCGACATTAATTCCGTCCGCCCAGTAGCTCTCAAACATTTTCTTTAAGGCAGCAGCATAAGAAGGATGATCAACATACATACTTGTTATGTTCGGCTTTAAAGAAATTCTATCATTCAGGGCAAACATTACTAATGCTTCGTCACTGATTACAAGTTTCATCGGGAGTTTTTCTATCAGCCGGGCATCCTCACCGATTTCCCGGTAGATCTCAACAGATCTCACCAGACCGTCAAGCTCTTCGTTTGTAAGTTCCCCGTATTCATAAAGTCCCTTTACAACGATATTCTGTTTCCGGAATATTTCCTTTTCCTGTTCAATATTATCTTCAAGTGCAGGAGTAGTATAAGGAGGTTTGGTAAACACAAGTAATTCTTTTTTTGTATTCTGCTGAATAGTAACCCACCGCTCTCCGATCTGTCTTATGTCGGTGAGCATCTCAATATAATCGAACGGCTCCAGGTTTCCGGCGCTGTCTTCATGCAGAACAACTAATTCTTGTTCAAGCTGGCCGGCAGCTTTTCTTTTCATTTCGATATCAAATATCTGCTTCTGTTCAAATTCAATTTTCTTCTGTTCTACAGTCTGCTCGTAGTTCGTTATAATATTCTGCAAAGCTAAATGGGGATCGATACTGCGGTACATTTTATTTCCATCCCTGCTGCTTTCGGTTACTATACCTTTGTGTACAAGACTTTGAAGTATCTCATAAATTTTTGTCCGGGTTATGGTGGTAATTTTAGTAAGCTCCGGAGCTGTATACTCTTTCCTCTTCAAAAGCGCCAGGTAAACCTCGGCCTCCCTCTTGGTAAGTCCTATCTGCTGCAGTTTGGTAATAAGCTCCATAATCCTCTTTTTGGGCTAAATTCATCATTTAATTGTATCCCTTATATAAAGGGATACAGAAAATTAAGAATTTACCTAATTATCTGCAAGAGCCAGTCAGCAAATTATTCATATCAATAAAAATCAATTCAGCACGCCGAGTGGGAATAAATTAGTCAGCATTGAACTGCTTCAACGCTAGTATCACTTGGATGGGGCATAGTTGAGTGCTTCGACCTGAACAAAAGGACATCATAATCTGCCTGCCGCTGCTTGATTATCAATTGATAGAGGCAGGTGAATGTTCAAAGTAATCCTCTTACTCGTCATACAAGTACAGGCTCTGATTACTGCATCTCTACGCAGCGCACTTCATTTTATGGTCACATCATCAACTCAATTAAAAAGATATTTTTAGCAGATCAAATATTAGCCAGAAGAAAGGCAGTCTAATGAAATACTTTATTTATTTTTATTTGCTCATAACCCTATTTGTCATACCCGTACAACCTGTCACTGCTCAGAATAAAAAAGTTCTGGTTGAAGTAACAACAAATCAGAGTACGCCTGATAAAATTAAAACAAGGTTCACGGGATTTGTTAAGGATGAATTGAGAAAATTGAATGATGTATTCCTGGTTGAAAATAATGAAAGTTATAAGATAAAAATTATGATGTTTGAGAACCTGACCAAAGAACGTGAAAGTCTCGGCTTTGTATTTTCAACCGTCTTCCTTGCCCCATCCGACTGTAAAGGGTACAAAACATATACATACCTGACTTCAATTTTATCAACAGCAAAAGAATCACAACTGGATTCGACGGCACAAAATATTGTATCCTCCTTTAAAGAGAATGTATTGGAAGCACCTTAAAAGCATCAGGAATATTAGAATTTATTTCAGAAAAGAGGAAAGAGAGACTTAGTACTCCATTATATAAATTCGGTG